>JAHEME010000168.1 GCA_024643825.1 Chloroflexota bacterium
GGATACTCTGTGCCGGAACCGCAGATCGAGTCCGCCGATCCACCCGCGCTCAACACCTTCACCCGTTCGATCCTCACCCTGTTTGGCATCGTGTTTGGCGCGGTGCTGTTCGTGGTGGTGATCGGCGAGTGGCTGGGCCTCTTTGAGGCGATCACCGCGCTGGTTCCGTGGCCCATCGGGCTGGCGATTGTGCTTGCCTTCGGCTTCCCGGTATTCCGTAATGTGATCCGCGCCGCGCTCCATCGGCAGATCATCTCGCATACGCTGATGACCGTCGGCGTGATCGCCGCGCTGGTCGTCGGGCAGTGGGCGACGGCGGCGGTGGTGGTCTTCTTCATGCGCGTGGGCGACTACGCGGAACGCGCCACCACTGAGCGCAGCCGCCGCGCCGTCAAAGACCTGACCGCGCTGGCTCCGCAGACCGCCCGCGTCGAGCGTGACGGGCAGGAGCGCGAAGTCCCCATCGGCGAAGTGACCGTCGGGGAGACCGTGATCGTGCGGCCCGGCGAGAAAATCCCGGTCGATGGCACGGTCACAGGCGGGGGGGCGACGGTCGATCAGGCCACCATCACCGGCGAATCGATGCCCGTCGAGGTCGGGCCGGGGAGCCGCGTGTTCGCTGCCACCTTTGCACGATTGGGCGGGCTGCGAGTGCGCGTCAGCGCGGTGGGGGGTGACTCGACCTTTGGGCGTGTGATCCGGCTGGTGGAAGAAGCCGAAGCCAACCGCGCCGATGTGCAGCGCATCGCCGATGTGTTCTCCGCCTATTACCTGCCCGTGGTGGCGGGGATCGCCGCCCTCACCTTCCTGATCGGGCGCGACCCGCTGGCGACGGCTGCCGTGCTGGTGGTGGCGTGTTCGTGTTCGTTCGCGCTGGCGACTCCGATTGCGATGCTCGCTTCGATTGGCGCGGGCGCGGGACGCGGCCTGCTGATCAAGGGCGGCAAGTATCTCGAAGCCCTCGCCAAAGCCGACGTGCTGCTGATCGACAAAACGGGCACGCTGACCCTCGGAACTCCGCACATCACCGACGTGATCGCCCTCAACGGGATGCCGGAGAATGACATCCTCGCGCTGGCGGCCTCGGTGGAACGCTACTCCGAGCACCCGCTGGCGGAAGCGGTGCGTGCCGAGGCGCGCCTACGCGGGCTGATCCTCTCCGATCCTCAGGGGTTCGAGGCGATTCCCGGCAAGGGCGTGCAGGCGCACATCGACTCGCGCCGCGTGATGGTGGGCAGCCCGCGCATGGTGGGCGCATCGAAGGTTTCCGCGCTGGCTTCCTTAGAAGAAGCGGGCAAGACGGCGCTGGCGGTCTCGCTGGATGGCGAGCCTATCGGGGTGCTGGCGGCTTCCGATCAACTGCGGGAGGAAGTCCCCGCCGCGCTGGAATCCGTGCGTGCCCTCGGCCTGACGCGCATCATGCTGCTGACCGGGGACAATGAGCGCGTGGCTGCAACGCTGGCGGCGGCGCTGGGCGTGGAGTTCCGCGCCAACCTGCTGCCGGAAGAGAAGATCGCCATCGTGAAGCAGTACCAGTCAGAGGGGCGCACGGTGATCATGATCGGCGACGGCGTGAACGACGCTCCCGCGCTGGCACAGGCGGATATCGGCATTGCGATGGGCGCGGCGGGAGCCGGCATCGCCATCGAAGCCGCGCACGTAGCCCTGATGCGGGAAGACTGGATGCTCGTGCCCGCCCTGCTGCGGATCGCACAGCGCACGATGCGCGTGGTGAAGACCAACCTGATCCTGACCACCGCCTACAACGTGATCGGCCTCTCGCTGGCGGCGTTCGGCATCCTCCCACCGATCCTGGCGGCGGCGGCGCAGTCGCTGCCGGACGTCGGAATCCTCGCCAACTCGTCGCGCCTGCTGCGGCAGAAGTAACGCCCCGAATCGCCTCGCCTACAAACGGAAAACCAACGAAAAATCCCCCATTAATCTTTTCAGCAACGCACTTTGAGCACAAATCTATATCCGTGATGGATTGATCAAATGATCAATAGACAGATTTTTATTCTGTGCTATGATCATTTACAGAACGCGCGTTCTAAACGAGCAGAGCGCGGGGCGCGCAGCGCCGAACGGTGCAACTACGCAAAATCGGGGTTGTGAAACGGGGAAGTGATCCCCGCCCACCCCACCAGCATCCGCGCACCGCACGGCCATCAGCCGGAGGGCGAGCCGCCCACCCCGCGCCTCTGCTCCGCGTTCGGGAACAAATCACCACAGTGAAAAACTTTTTCACCACGGAGACACGGAGTAGCACGGAGAAAAGGCAAAGAACGGTAAAGGTAGAATCAATAAATGTTTTCACCGCAGAGGGCGCGGAGAAAAACAATCAAAATCTCCGTGAACCTCCGTGTATTCTCCGTCTCTCCGTGGTGGAGGATTTTCAGAAGAAAGGATCGTCATGCAGACAGCCCTGCCCCGATTGAACAAGCTTCAGCGGAAGATCGCCCGGAGCAAAGCCCGCTTCAAGGTGGTGGCCTGCGGTCGGAGATGGGGCAAGACCACGCTGGGACTCTCGCTGGCGCTGGAATCGGCACAGCGCGGTCAGCGCGTGTGGTGGGTGGCTCCGACGTACGGGCTGGCCTTTGAGCCGTGGCGCACGCTCAAGGCTGCCAGCGCCGACATCCGCGAGTCCAAGCTCGAATCCGAACGCCACATCGACTTCCCCGGCGGTGGCTCGATCACCGTCAAATCAGCGGACGACCCCGATTCGCTGCGCGGCGTGGGCCTCGACTTCGTGGTGATCGACGAGGCCGCGTTCATGGGGCACGAAGCATGGATGGCGGCGCTGCGCCCTGCTCTCTCGGATCGTGAGGGCCGCGCCCTGCTGATCTCCACCCCGCGCGGGCGCAACTGGTTCTGGCATGTGTGGCAGCGCGGCAATGATCCGCTGGTCGAAGAATGGGAGTCGTGGCACTACCCGACCAGCACCAACAAGATCATCGAGCAGAAAGAGATCGACGAGGCGCGAAACGTGCTGGCGCAAAGCATCTTCCGCCAGGAGTACGAAGCCGCCTTCCTCGAAGACTCGGCTGCCGTGTTCCACGGTGTGCGGGAGGCTGCCACCGCCCCGGTGGATGCTCCACATACCCCCGGCCATCGCTACATCATGGGCGTGGACTTTGGACGCTATGCCGATTTCACCGCCGTGGCTGTGCTGGATGCGGATACCTCATCGCTGGTAGCCCTCGAACGCTTCAACGAGATCGGCTGGGCGATCCAGCGCGACCGCATCGCAGCGATGGCGCGCCGCTGGGGGGTTGAGTCGATTCATGCGGAGGCCAACTCGATGGGCGAGCCGAACATCGAAGCCCTGCGCGCGATGGGCCTGCCGGTCGTGGCCTTCACCATGACGCACCTCAGCAAGCCCACCCTGATCGAAGGGCTGAATGCCGCCATCGATAACGGGCACATTCAGCTTCTCCCCGATGAGGTGCTGCTCGCCGAGTTGGAGGCGTTCACCTACACCAGCACGCGCTATGCGACGTACTATTCCGCGCCACCGGGCCGCCACGATGACACCGTGATCGCCCTTGCCCTGGCATGGAAGCTCGCTGCTACGCCGCGCCTGTCGTTTACGATTGCCGAGGTGTGGTGAGGAGAAACGGCGAAGTCATTCACCACGGAGAGACGGAGGGGTATAGAGATTCGGATTTGGCTAGAATCACGTACGGACATGCTACAATGATGTCATGTCCACCCTAATATGAGGATGCCTATTATGAAGGTCATGCTACTAATCACATCTGACCAAGCAAGCATAGATCGGTCAACGGGGAAACTCAACATTCTCGGAGCGTTTGGGAGGATCATAGCAAAAGAGTTTCCCGTTGTGCATCAACGCATGGCTTTGGCTGTCAAATTACGAGCTGAACTTGGAGATCATCGCGATCAACGTATTATCGCCGTCGAATTAGTTGACGAAGATGGAACAAAGTATATGAAAGTACAGGGGCCATTTAGTTTTCCACGATCAATCGAAGGAGAAGAGCCTGAAACTGTTATGGTATTAGAACTTAACAATGTTCCATTTCCTCATTCAGGCTTCTACCAATTCATCATTTATGTGGATGATGAGAGGGTAGATGATACGACAATACATCTGGTGCAAAGCACACAACCTATGGAGTAATAGCCATGCCTAAGGATGCGTCCAAGCTGTTGGAGGGCATGCGAAACTCCAAAGCTAAGTGGAAACGTAAGGATTTGATAGCACTGTATGAAGGTCATGGATTTATGATACAATCAGGCGGTAAACATGATAAAGTATGGCATCCCGATTACCCTCAACTTGTGACATTTCTTCCCCGCCACAAGAAACTTGCCGTATCTTATGTGGGGGATGCTATTAAGATCATCGATCAGTTTAGCAGATTAAGAAATGAGCGTGAGGGGAAAGAAAATGACTAAAACCAAAGATCATGCCGCAGAATTAGCCGCGCGAGCCTATTTTCTGTTCATGTTCAGAGACAAAACAACTGACGACGATTATATCTATGTAGCAAGAAATCCTGAGATTAATGGATGTATAGCGCAGGGCGAGACTATGGAGGAAGCTCAGGAGAATCTAAATGAGGTACGTGCTGATCTCATTCAGCATCTCCTCGAACATAACTTGCCAGTGCCAGAACCCTCTTGGATGGCAACTACTACCGAGGAAAATAGCAGCATGGTTGAGAATTTACAGCAAGAATACCCTAATGCTGATCCCACAAGAGATGTTCAACTTGAAGACCAGGAACAACTGTTTGCAGCATCGTTAAGAACGTAGGCTGATTGCCTCTCTGCGATTGTAGCGAAAAGAATACTCGTTGGTGTATTGCTCTAAGCTCGGAGTTGATGTGGTAATTGCACCTATGGTGCTTTATAGGAAGTTACCATGACCCGCAAAGTCCGAAGCACGTCAAAACCTGCACGGAAAATCGTATCGACCTCGGAGCCGCAACGCCGGATCGATCCGGCGCAGGTGGCAAAGGCCCTCGGCGCAAAAGACGCGCATGAGCCACAAGGAACCGAGCTTACTGGGAGTCCTCCATCTCTGTTTGGGTTACGGCAGGAGTTGTACCGACGGCTGCGATCCACAGGCGGGCGTCGCAGCCTCGAAGGAGCAGGCAGGCGACATAAGATTCCCCTCATAGAGGGGGATTGGGAACGCCTGGGGGAACTAGCCAGGGCGAGCGAAAGTGAAACCGTGCACCCCTCACCCGCCCAGGTAGCGAGCCTGCTGCTGCATCGGGCAATCAAGGAGCTAGAACAAGAAGTAAGCTCCTAGACGTCACGCCCCCCAACCCATTCGGGCAGATAGCACGCGCCCTGGCGTGGAAGCTCGCCGCTACGCCGCGCCTGTCGTTTACGATTGCCGAGGTATGGTGAGAGGAACGGCGAAACGATTCACCACGGAGAACCGGAGGGGCACGGAGATTTCATCTGTTTTTCTCCGTTCCCCTCCGTGTATTCTCCGTCTCTCCATGATGCGATAGCTGCTTACGGTAGATCGGCGGTCTTCGTCCCTACCCCGGATGCTGCATCCATCAGATACACACCGCGCAGGGTCGCTTCTTCCAGCAGCCCGGTGGAATCGATGGCAACACGCAGCACCGTGTTACTATCCCACACGCCAGGGAGGAACAAGCCGGGCAGATCGGTTGGATAGTAATTGCCAAACAGGTTGGAATCGCCCATCGCCGGGACGAACTCGATCAGGCTTCGCGTGCTCTCCAGTTGATAATCCGCTGTGAGCGTGATCACCTCCAACCCGCGATCAAAGAAGCCCGCGTCACCGTATTCGGTGCCCGTTTGCAGCGCGATATACACGCCGTTCGGGGAGATGACAGGGTGTTGATAGACCTTCGATGGGTCGCCGATCAGCCTGTCGTCCTGTCCATTCTGGCTATCGACAAAGTGAAGCTCGGTCTTCAAGCCGATGGTCGCGGGGAAGAACTGCTGATCCGAGCGATCCGGGCGGATGTAGGCGATGAGGCGCGAATCGGGGAACCACTGCACCTCGGTGATCTCGTCAGTCGTCACCAGCAGAGTCTCACTGCCGCCTTTGCGGAGATACAGTTTGCCATCGCTGGTGTGGATTGCCGTCGCGCTTCCATCCGGAGATGGATACTCGTTCCCCGCTGCCGACCCACCGGGCGGCGCAATCGTGAAGGTCTGCGGCCCGCTCCCCATCACCTGGAGCTGGTTATCAATATACAGCCGCAGTTCCCACACCCCAGATTCCAGGCCGCCATCGTAATCGTAAATCTTGACGTCTCGCATCACACCATTAGTGCCATACGTATTGACATCCCACCGCTCTTCTCGGTTGATGATCAATGCGCCGTCACGGTACCATTCCCGGCGCACCGTCAGCCCATCCCGCATATTGTGATAATCCCACAACGCATAGACCTCTGGTGGGGCGGCAGCAACGATCAGAAAGCCCCTACTGGCCCCTGGCAGGGTCGTGAAGATCAGCGGCCCGGTGAAGGCCGGGGCAGCGTTCGCAGTCGGCGGCACATCGGTGGGCGGGATTGGCGTGGGGTTTGGATCGCCAGCGGTTGGCA
>JAHEME010000169.1 GCA_024643825.1 Chloroflexota bacterium
CAACTGATAGTACTCCGGCAGCATCTTATCCAGCTCGCACACGGATCCCACTGAGCCGGGCATGGTCGATGGCTCGTCGGTGAAGCGTCTGGGCAGATAGTCGGATCCCTTGCCCATGCCAATCAGATTATTGTAATAACGCTCCAGGTTCCACACCCGCTCGCCGAGCAGCAACAGCCCGGCGGCATCCATCGGCTCGCCAGTGACCGAGGTATACTGCGCCGCGAAGTCATCCAGCGATTCGGCGAATGTCGCAAACTTGCACACATCCAGGCAGTCCGTCATGGTGTGGACGTGCTGGAAGGTGATGGTCAGTTCGGCCTTGCCTTCCCAGGCCAGCGGGTCGATGATGGCCTCCATCGGGCCAAGCGTATTGCCGATCAACTCGGCGGCGGGGGTATACGCCCGCAGATGGCAGGCTCCCCGGTTCGACGTGGCATAGCCCAGCCCCATCCCCTTGATACCGCGCGGGTCATAGGCCGGGATCGCCTGGCCTTTGACGCTCATGGCGATGCTCGAATCGCCGAGATGCGCGGCGGCGGCGGCAGTGCCATTCGCCAGCATGTCGCCGACACCATCGCGCAGTGCGATTCGTGGCAGCAGGTCGACCATCGCGGCGTAGTCGCTCCACTTCAGCCCCGTACCGTTGGTCATCCCCTTCTCGGTGGCTTCCATGAGCATCGAGAGCGTATTGCCAGCCTCAATGGTATCCATGCCGTAGTCGTTGCAGATGTCGATCATCTTGGCGACCGAACTGGTATGGTCGTTGCGGCAGTTCGCGCCGAAGGCCCACGCGGACTCGTACTCGTAGCTTTCCATGTGGAGGCCCTTATAGGGGCCATCCGTAATTTCGACTTCCTTCTTGCAGGCGACCGGGCAGGCGTGGCAGGTCGGGTCGTTGACGAGGATGTTCTGCTTGACGTACTCGCCGCTGATCTTCTCGGCACGCTCCGGCCCAAAGGCCGTCTCCTGCGAGTTCGCGGTGGGCAGGGCTCCGGTTGCCTCGGTCATGTTCATCAGCACGTTGGTGCCATGTACCGAGAGAGCGCCCTTGCGAGGGGCCGTGATCACTCGTTCGTCCATGATGTGTGCCAGCGCCTCTTTATCGGCGGCTTTGAAGGCCGCCTGATCAGATGCACGCGGACGATCTTTGTGCTCGCCGTGTATGACGATGGCCTTGCACAGCTTGCTGCCCATCACCGCGCCCGTGCCGCCGCGCCCGCTGGCGCGGTCATGCTCGTTGACCAGGCAGGCAAAATGGACCATGTTCTCGCCCGCTGGCCCGATGGTGATCACGCTGGTCGTGCCGCGCTTCTTGCGCTCGCCCTCGTCGGCCTCGTCTCCGGCCTCGCCGTGGCGCGCCAGCAGCGTCTTGACCGTGTCATGCACACCCTTGCCCCACAGGTCACCGGCATCATGGATGCTCACCTCGCCGTTCTCGACTTCGAGATAGACGGGTTTGGCGGCCTTACCCTCCAGGATGATGCCGTCCAGCCCGGCCCACTTGAGCCGTGCCCCGGACCATCCACCGTGATGCGAGTCGGTGATGCCACCCGTCAGCGGGGATTTAGTGACCGCCGCGATGCGCCCACTCATCTTGACATCGGTTCCGGTTAGCGGCCCGGTCATCAGGCACAGCATATTCTCTGGCCCCAGCGGGTCGACCCCCGGCCCATTCTCGAATACATATTTAACGCCCAGGCCACGCCCACCCCCATACAGGCGCTGCCAGTCCTCCGGTATTTGCTCATACCCTACGGTACCACTGGTCAGATTCACACGAGCAACTCTATCTCTAAAGCCTCCAAGTGCCATGACTGCTGCCTCCTTATGTGAGAATCCAATACTGCCCATCTTACGCCGCAAGGCAGCTACGAAAGAGGAAGTGGCGGCAAAGATAAAACAGCCCTAAATTGTCATCATAGGCGAAATTTGAGGCGGAGGATAGTGTCAAACATCATGATTTAGTAAGACAGAGACAACCACATTGGTCAGCGCACCGATGATCGTGGATGCTCCCTCGGCGCTCGGCAGCCGGGCCGCGATTCGCGGGTCTGCCCAGTTTTGATTCCCGCTATCCCGCCAGCCCCCTAAAATCATGCTATACTGAAAATGCGTCGGAGGGGGGAAGTTCCCCCGCCTGCACTTTGTCAATCCGATCCCAAGGAGAAATCTCATGAACCGACTCTGGGGTTCGATTCTCATTCTTGTGGTCGCCATCCTCGCCTCAATCGTCGCCTGCGGCCCCACGCCCACCCCACCCACACAACCTCCACCACAGCCCACCGAAGAACCGCCGCCGCCCCAGCCACCGCAGCCATCCGGGCAGGCAGACCTGCGCTTTCTCAGCGTCGGGTTGAACCATTCGAGTCAGCCGGGTTATCCATTCGAGGTTGTCAGCGAGATCGCCAACGATGGCCCGGTGGAGGCCAGCGGATTCAACGCGGGCTGCCGCTATACCTGCCCCGGCGGGACGGTGATCAGCAGCGGGATTGATATCGTGATCGGCGGGTACATCCCCGCCAACAGTTCGTTCACCTACACGCAGCCCGTGCGGATTCTGTGCGAGCCGATCCCGGCCATCCTCGACTTCACCTGCACCGTGAACGAGGATGGCTCCGTGCCGGAATCGAATACGGGCAACAATACGATGAATTACACGGCCATGTTTCCGTAGAGCAGGTCGGTGCAGAGGAGGCCAAGATGAGCTATGGCGATGTCCTTACAAATTATTCGACTCTCCTCACAATACGCCGAAAAGGAGCTTATCGAAACACGCTCATTACTGGGGGCTTCTTTTTCCTGTTTGCTGTATCGACGCTGGTGATCGGGATTCTTGAAGGGGTATCCGAACCATCTATGTACTTGATAATCCCCCTGCTCGTTTTGGCGGGTACTGGCTTCGGGATGGCATATGCCAGGCACGAGATGATCAAAGAAGTGATTGCGCTGGCTGATGAACTTACCCATGCAGACAGGGAACGAGATGCTGACCATGCTTGAACACATCGCCATTGATCCGAGCCGCTTTGACGGCAAACCCTACCTCGAAGGGCGGCGCATCACGGTGGAGCAGATCGCCCTGCACTATGCCCGTTTCGGCTGGGAGGTCGAGCGCATCACAGATGCGTTTCAACTGACGCTGGGGCAGGTTCACGCCGCGCTTGCCTACTACTATGATCACCAATCGGAAATCGACACATCGATGCAGACCACCGATTCGGATTTACCCGATGTAGAGTCGGTGCTGGATGGCACGCTGAAGATCGTCATGACGCCGCAGGAGATCGCCGAGGAGTTCCCGATCACCGATCAGGCCGTGTATCAGGCCATCCGGCGCGGCAAACTCCGAGCACGGAAGTCTGGAGCCACCTGGTTGATCCTGCGCCGTGATGC
The DNA here is from genome assembly GCA_024643825.1 of Chloroflexota bacterium. Lineage (GTDB taxonomy): Bacteria > Chloroflexota > Anaerolineae > Aggregatilineales > UBA3940 > JAHEME01. Next base: position 3,397 of record JAHEME010000169.1, read on the forward strand.
GGAATCATTGTGGGGGGAGAAGTAGCCCCCGCCTCCATGCATGGAAGCGGGGGAACTTCGTCGTCACCGCCGCCGACCCGCCCGCCGCGCGGAAAGTTCATCCTGCGGGGAGCGAGCCTCGCGCCCATTGATCGGGCCGCGCGTCGCCGCATCGTGATCACGGAGGAGCACCGCGAGACGGTCGATGGAGTCGCGCAGCCCGTCGAGGCGGTCGCCCAGACGAGCGTTTGTCTGTTCGGTGAACGCACGCCAGGCCGCATCGTGCGCGTCAAGATGCGCCAGAAAGCGATGCACCAGGTAGACCATCACCAACACAAACGGAGTCTGCACCAGCGCCGAGATTAGAAAATCGGACATAAGAAACCTCCTTTCTATAAGAACCCCCTCCCATCGATGCATGCACCGATGGGAGGGGGTATTTGATCCGCAGGCAGGGTCATCCCACCCCGCCGAGTACGATCACAAGCTGAAACATATACGCCTGCATGTCGAGCAGATCCGCCATCCACGCCTTCGATGCGGCGGTCAGGTTGACCCATTCGGGTTTACTCTGGAGGTAAGCCGCGGCGCTGGCCCGATCCACGATACCGGCGATAGTCGCGCCGCTGGCCCCGTCCCGATAGGCCATCGCCCGGCCCATCAGGGCATAGGCGGCGTCTTCGGCAGGCAGCGCGCGCAGCGCCTTCAGGTGCGGACGAAGAACGTCAGTGTCGGTTTGCTGCGCCAGCAGGTCAGCCGCGTCCTGCTGATCGGAGCTCAGTGTGTGCGGGTTGTGTACATCCAGTATGGCTTGCAGAGCCAAGGAGTTATTTTCCTCGAAAGCACCGTCACATTGACCCGGCGCTTGATGCAGCGTAAAACTGGCGCTGAGACCTGCCGCCGCCAGTTCGTCCCCCAGACGCTGCGCATTGATACGGCCTGCGGGTACATTGGCTATCGTGATTATGGTTGGCATTGTCATCCTCTCGTATAGATCAAACGCAGCCCAAAGATCGCTAGATAAGTGACGCCACTCCATGCGGTGCTTCCCTTCGTTAGACGAAGAGTGCAATAGTCGCCAGCAGCCACCGATGCAAACAGAGAACTGACATCCAGTAAATCGACATTCCCATCAACTATGACGCTCTGCTCGTTCCAGCTCCCCGTATGGTTATTCCACGCTTCTCCGTCTGCTGCATAGACTGTACTGGCGTCAAGGTATGCCGTGCCCCCGACATCTGCCCGATACACCACATCGAGGCTGTCCAACGAAGCAAAGTCATCGGGTATATAGAACTCCCAGGGGACGAAGTAGGTCGACTGAAGATTCGCGTAGTTATGCGGCGCTAAAGGCGAGGACTGATAATTAGACGACAGCGCGGGTAACAGGTACTGAATTACTTGTCTGTCGTGCAGGTGCTGCACGTTATCCACCATATCCTGATTCCAGATCGCAGCCGTGATCAGATCGCCCGTGCTGCGGGTGGTGGGTGTTGTCCATGTCATGTATGTTGATCCTTTCTCTATCAGATCGCCGGGGCGAAGCGAACCCCGCCCCGGCATCCAGTACGGAGCTACTGCCCCGCCTTCTGTCCATCCTCGTAGGCGATGGCCCCGATCAGCACCGAGCCGACCAGGGTAAACACCGCCAGCAGTTCGGCGCGAACTGGCTTCAGCGCCGGCACGTAGGCGATGATCGCGTCGATCACCAGGGTCATCAGCGCCGCCATGAACTTGCGCGAGCGCAGCAGGGCCAGCAGCGGCCCGATGAAGGGGGTCAGGTTAAAGTTGTTGTCAGACATTGTGTGTGTATCTCCTTTGTTTGTATGTAAGCGATTAGCGGTTAGCGAACGGCTGAACGACTTTTTGAACCACGGAGATACGGAGAATCACGGAGAAATTCTTTTTTATCTTTCTCTGTGGCCTCTGTGGCTCTGTGGTTCCTGCATTTTTCTTTTCCCTATCAGCCATTCGCCATCGTGCAGTTTTCCGAAGGAAAATCTGCTGTAAGCAAGGGCCGAACGGCCCGCGCGACGCCATTCCCTAGTATCCCAGCCTTGATGCCGAATCCAGTTCGCCATAGCTGCTCTGACCGAGCAGCCAGGCGGCTTCCAGATCGGCGGGGCTGGTGATCCACGCCACCCGGTGACTCACGCCTCCGCGCACGACCTCGTGGCGGATGCCATCCACGAAGCAGGCGGCCCCGTTCAGGGCCAGCGCCGCATCGGTGACATCCAGCCTGTCGCCGACATCCACCGAGAGCGCCTGGGCCAATCGGTCTGCGCTGGCGGTCGCCTCTACCCCCACCTCGATCCAACTATGGGGGTCTTTGCGATTTACCAGCAGCGCCGAGGCCACATCGACGGCCACCGCCGCGTCGTCTTGCAGGGGCATATCCAGACTCAGCGGCTGATGACCGTGCGCCAGATCGCTGGCTTCGTCGGTGCGGAGAATCGTCACCGGGAGAAACGCCCGCAGCGGAGTTCCGCGCAGGCGGAGCATGGTTAGGTAAGTGGGGCGGCCCGTCGCCGTCCATCGGGTGGTGATCGTCAGCCGGGCCGCCGTCGCGCCCGCTTCCATGTCGATATCGACATAGTCCGTTAAGTCCTCACCCGTCCCATCAAGACGTTTGTAGGCGGTGAAATCGGTGAACGCTTCGGGCGTGATGGCTTCCAGTGCGCCGATCCAGGCCACCTGTTGATCGGGGTCGCGGTAGCGGCACACCAGCACGCGCTCCTCGCCGGGCAGCACGCGGATCGCCGTGCCCGATTCCCACAGGATTTCGCCTTCCGTCCCCACCGCGCGTGGATGCACTGTCACTTCGATGGTGTTGGCGACGTGCGCCTCCCCGCGTTCGATGCGAACCCCTGCCAGCGTTCCGTTGAGCGCTGCATCGGCGGCGACGTGCTTGGGCCGTTTGTGCCGATCCCCGAAGACGGGCGTGCCATCGGCGGCAAGGTGAAACGTGCCGCCCTCGCTGGCGCAGACATCGCGCAGCGCGGCATGGATGGTCAACCCGACGGGCCAGGTATCCGCCACCCAGGGGAAGATGCTCTGCCCGGCGGCCACATCGCGCCCGGTATCGTCGCCGGGGAGCGTGGTCGTCTCGCCAAGCAGACTCGCCTGCGGATGGCCCAGCCGCCAATAGTCAAACAGACCCGGCGGCGTGAAGGC
>JAHEME010000170.1 GCA_024643825.1 Chloroflexota bacterium
CCTTCTCTGGATCGAACCATCGTCACGCACTTTCTAGGGTTAGGATATCGCAACCGAATCACTGAATCAACCAGGTTAGACCCGGCGGGCGGAGCCATGAACGTCGCACGGGCACTCTACAGGCTGGGTAAGCGCATCCACCCGATCATCGTCCTGGGCGACGATGCAACCGCGATAGCCTATCGCGCCCTCATCCGAGAGCAGGGTTTGGATGCGGATGTGATCACCACTCAGGGCGCAACACGGAGCCGGATCATCATCTTCGATACAGGCCATCACTCGGAAACCGAAATCGTGGAAGAAGCGGCAACCATTCAGGAAGATGATCTGAATCGGGTCATTCTGGCTTTGCGTGCTTCGATCCATCCGGGTGACTATGTAGTCTTGGCAGGGCGCGTACCCGATGACGATTGGGTTGACCTGTATACGCGGTTGACGCGTATTATTCACGAGGAAGGCGGCTACGTGGCAGTGCTCGCTGCTGGGTCGGTGTTGATGGAAACGCTGGCCGAACAGCCCGATCTCGTGGCACTGACTCAGACCGAGGTGGAAGCCGTTTTCAATTTCCCCGTGCGGCAGATCGATGATATTGTGACCTGCGGGAGACGGCTCATTGAAACCGGGGCACGCCGGGCGCTGATCGCTTTGAGCCACTCGGAGGGCGCGGTATTGGTCAGCGAGGAAGGACAGTGGGCGTGCGACCTGGGCGAATCCGAAGAAGGAACCAGTGGTGGTGTATGGGAGGGGCTGATCGCGGGTTTCCTCGCCGGGTGGTTGGAGCAGCTTTCACTCGATCATGCCCTGCGGCTTGGTGGCGCAGCGGCAACCTTCGCTGCCGGGCAGGTGGGCATAGAGTTTGGTGGTAGAGATGAAATTCGCCGGCTGGCGTCTTCGGTATCGGTAGCACCGGTTGAGACTCCTGATGTGCCGAGCGCCCCGATGAATCCATCCGGCTAATCCATGAACGGCGATTGGTAGTTTGCTGTTGTGCCTGTTGTGATAGAATATTGGGACTATCGACTACGAGATCAAGGGAACTCCCTTTATGGCGACCATGACCGAAGATTCTGTTCAGGAACTTGAAAATAGCATTGATCGACTGGGCAGCAGCACCCGGAAGATGGACTCTGTGCTGGCGGCGCTGTTTGAAGTGTTTTCCGACCGTGGCCTCAAGCCCACGCCTCATCTTCAGCAGGCGCAGGAATCGCTCAAGAAGCATCTTACGGAGGTGCAATCTGCCAGCGATCGTGTCACAACCCGACTCCAGCAGATGAGGGAACTGATCCGCACCTCGGCGCTGATCACATCTAAGCTGGAACTTGAAGACGTTCTTGAGGAAGTGATGGACACGGTGATTCAACTCACCGGGGCGGAGCGCGCGTATCTGATGTTGTATGACCAGCAGCAGGAACTGCAAATTCGGGCTGCCCGCAACTGGGATCAGAAGTCTCTTTCCAAGGATGAGGTCGGTCTGAGCCGTACAGTGATCGAGGATGCGTTGGCGACGAAGGAAGCGGTGATTACCGATAACGCGCAGGCCGACAAGCGGTTTGAGAACAAGGCCAGCATTGTCGTTCAGAATTTGCGCTCGATTATCTGCATTCCACTGCTGCTGGGCGGGAACGTAGTGGGCGTTCTGTACGCCGACAACAGATTTCGCAAAGAGGTCTTTCAACAGGAGAACGTCCCGATCCTGACTGCCTTCGGTACGCAGGCGGCTATCGCTATCACCAACGCTAAACTGTTCGGGCAGGTGAAGGAGAATCTGGAAGAAGCCGAGCGTGTGATCCGCGAATTGCGGATTGAAGTAGATCAGGGGCGGGTCAGCTCGCAGGTAGATGAGATCACCGGGACGGACTACTTCAAGGTGCTGGCGGAGACAGCCAGCGAACTGCGGGCGAGATCGATGCACCGGCGGGACGAAGTCACGGCAGCAGAAGAGAAGGCTGCCAAAACGGGAGAGGCTAAGCCTGCGTCGGAGAAGGTTCCCCCTAAAGAAGAAAAAGAATCCGATACCAAGAAGGTTTGATAGCAATACGCTTCTGACATTGGTTACTTGAGAGGCTGTCACAATGCCAGCCTCTTTTGATTCCAGTAGGCGAGATTTGCTTTTCCCTATGAGTTTTGGTATAAATTAAAATTAGGTATACCTAAATTTTACTTTCAAGATGTGTTGAGTGCGCGCGCAGGTGCGCGCATGTCCTTGTTCTATGCCAGAGGAGATCCTATGTCTGCTAACAACAGCCTATCCCGGCGAAACTTTGTCCGTGCCAGCTTACTCTCTGTTGTGGGAGCTGCCGGAGCTGCTGCCACAGGAGAAGCGGCAGGCAGTGGTCGTGCTCCGGCGCTGCAGGCGGGTGATGGTCATGAGGGGATGCCCGGCCCGGTCGGAGAGGTGGATCATACACGCAACGGGTTCAATCCCACTGACATCCTGACAGACTTCAACTGGGGGGATCGGATCAGCGTTCTGGAGAATGGACAGACTCTGCGGGAATATGATGTATTCGCGGGGGATAAGACCATTGAGGTGATGCCGGGGATTGAATTCGCAGCATGGACATACAATGGGCGCGTCCCTGGGCCCACGTTCCGTGCGGAGGAGGGGGATCGCGTCCGTATTCACTTCATCAATGGAAGCAGCCACCCACACACAATGCACTTTCATGGCATTCACACGTATGAGATGGATGGGGTTCCCGGAGCCGGGCCGGGGCTGATCGAGCCGGGGGAATCGTTCACCTATGAATTTGATGCGGAGCCGTTCGGCCTGCATCTATACCACTGCCACGCCTTCCCTCTGGCGCGGCATGTTGCCAAAGGGCTGTATGGGGCGTTCATCATTGACCCTCCCGGTGGCAGACCCCCTGTAGATCGGGAGTACATCATGGTCATGAACGGGATTGATGTCGATTATGATGATGTCAATGACTTCTACGCAGTCAACACCATCCCGTTTCACTTCGCTTTGCACCCGATTCAGTTTCACGTAGGGGAGACAGTGCGGGTCTATCTGGTGAATATTCTAGAGTTTGATCTCATCAACTCGTTTCATCTGCATGCGAACTTCTTTCAGTACTACCCAACCGGGACAAGCCTGACTCCGATCGAATACACGGATACGATCATTCAGGGGCAGGCCCAACGTGGAATCCTGGAGTTCAAGTACAAATATCCGGGGCTATACATGTTCCATGCCCATGTGACCGAGTTTGCGGAACTGGGTTGGACGGGGCACTTCGAGGTACTGCCATGACCGAGCAAACTGGAATGCCACCAGAAAAACCGCGCGCGTCCGCGCTGCGGATGGCGCTGCTCCTGATCCTCCCGGTGATTGTCCTGGCAGGAGTGATCGTCCTCTTTGTACAAACAGGGGGTGGGCTGACTCTGCGACCACCTGCGCCAGTCGAAGACCTAACCGTGCTGGGCACGAGGCTGGAACGGGGGCACATCGCCATTGATGTGCGCAACTCCGGGCCGGAGACGCTCACCGTCTCGCAGATCGTAATCAATGATGCCGTATGGCCGTTTGAGATCGAACCCAGTCCGATGATTCCCCGGCTGGGGCGGGCAACCATTCACCTCGATTATGGCTGGTCACAGGGTGAAGCCTATGCGATCCGCATCTTCACGAGTAATGCCATCGCCTTTGATGCTGTAATTCCGGTCGCCTTCGTCACTCCAAAGCCGCGCGCGGCGACCTTTCTAAACTTCACCTTGATTGGACTCTATGTAGGTGTGATCCCGATCTTTCTCGGACTATTCTGGTTCCCGGCGCTGCGCCAGCTTGGGCGGCGATGGTTCACTTTTCTGATGGCGGTCACTGCCGGGCTGCTGGTGTTCCTGGGTATCGATACCTTTACCGAGGCATTGGAGAAAGCTGCCAGTGCTCCCAGCCCGTTTCAGGGAGTAGGCATTGTAGGCATCGGGGCGGTGGCGACGTTCCTGCTATTGGATGCCATCGGGCAGCGGCAGACGCAGACCGGGCGCGGCGACGAGGATCGGCGGATGCAGGTAGCGCTGCTGATCGCAGTTGGGATTGGATTGCACAATCTGGGCGAAGGGCTGGCGATTGGCGCAGCCTACGGTGTAGGCGAGATTGCGCTGGGTGCGTTCCTGGTAGTCGGGTTCATCATCCAAAACATCACCGAGGGGTTGGGTATTATTGCTCCCGTTCTGCGTGATAGGCCCTCGGTGGGACGCCTGGCGCTGATGGGTGCTATCGGCGGTGGGCCAGCGATTCTCGGCGCGTGGATTGGCGGGTTCATCCCCTCGCTGACGCTGGCGGTGCTGTTCTTCGCTATCGGTACAGGTGCGATCTTCGAGGTGGTATACGAAATTGCGAAGCTCATTCAGCGAGACACGGCGAAGGAGCCGATGCCCATCGTGATCTTCTCTGGTGTTCTGGTGGGGATGTTGATGCTGTGGGTTACAGGATTGTTGATCAAGTAAGTTTCCCGAATTTCTTCAAATAATGGGGCTTATGACGTTGTGTCATAGGCCCTTTGTTTGCATAATTAGAAGAAAGGAAACAGAGACAGGAATCATCACACCATGACTGATTTGAACAAGCAGCGCGTCCTGGTTCTGTGTACAGGTAATTCGTGCCGCAGCCAGATGGCTGAGGGCTGGCTGATTGCACAGTATGGGTATCGGCTGGAAGCTGTCAGTGCCGGGAGCAGCCCGGCGGGGTATGTGCATCCGCTGGCAGTGGCCGTAATGCGCGAGATCGGAATCGACATCAGCGAGGGACGTTCCAAACACATGATCGAATTTCTTGCGCAGCCGTTTGACGTAGTGATCACCGTGTGCGACCCTGCCAGAGAAGCTTGCCCGGTGTTTCCGGGGCCTGCGCGGAGGGTGCATCAGACCTTCGATGATCCCGCCGAGGCAACCGGATCGGCTGAGGAGGTGCTGCGCGAGTTCCAGCGGGTGCGCGATGAGATGTGCGAGTTTCTCGATTCCCTGTTTGGCGGAGCGTGATATTGATAGATGTTCGCGCCAGACCGCCCGCGCGCACCCCACTTCGACCGGGGAAGCCGCGCCCATCCAGCCCGGTAGGGCCGGGAAAGCCGATTCAACCGGGGTCGCCCGTTGTTCCGGGCCGCCCGATGAGACCCGGCAAGCCGCTGCGACCGGGGAAGCCTGCTGGCCCGTCGCGCCCGCTGCTGCCGGGGCGACCTGATCCACGAGACTAAAGAGTGCAGGAGCCGAACATGGAAGATTGGTATGCGGCGGTCGAGAAAAAGATTCAGAAGGCGATTGAAGAGGGAATGTTTGATCACCTACCGGGGAAGGGCAAGCCGATTGTCTGGGATGATAACCCGTGGGAGGACCCGGAACGAGCTACCGCACATCGGATGCTGCGCAAGGCTGGCTTTACGTTACCGTGGATTGCAGAGTGGCAGGAGATCGAACAGGACATCGACACGGCACGCCGCCGTTTGATCGAAGCATGGCATTGGCTGGGGGGGCATGCTTCGGCGCAGCACGCCAGTGCCCGGCAGGAGTGGGAGGAGGCGGTCAAGGTCTTCCACGTTGACATCGCATCCTTCAATAAGCGGATTCAACTTTTTAATATGAAAGTCCCTGCGGATGTCTTTCAGCGTCTCCCGATTCAAGTGGATCGGGAAATCGCGATCATCACTCGTCGCGACGGTGGGGCCTGACGTGGCATCGTTCAGGCGAGTGTATTGACCTTCACTAGCCAGTGGTGAAGCGGCATCACATCGCTGGCATGTTGGAAGCACACATCCACTAGCTTTGGCGAGGCCACCACTGCCGGGTCAAGCGGCGGTGTCACGGTATACAGCCCCTTGTAGCGCAGCAGATCGGCCCGTGGATGATCCGCGCCGTACCCGGTTGGGACTCGCTTGTACTGCTCTCCTTCCACCCGGCGGCCCTTCGCACTCAGGGCAGCGATGACTTCTTGTAGCTCACCGCCGAGCTTATCGTCAGCGACGGCCTCGCGGTAGGTTTTGAGAAATGGAGGGGTGAACTGGTAGTGCCCGGCAAATAGACGCGCTCCTTCGACCTCCAGGCCAAAGTAAACGCCGGGGTTCTCGGTTTTCTTTCCCTCGCCTTCCCAGAACACGATGCCCAGATTGGTCTTGTAGGGAGTCTTGTCTGCGCTAAAGCGCGTATCCCGGTAAATGCGCATCACTGAGCCTGCGCCATTGGTGCGTGTATCGTAGGTGATTCCGGGCGAAAGAGTCATGAGCCGTTCACCGAGTGCCTTGACGAAGGCTATTGCAGGCTGCTGGATGAGAGTCTGATAGTCCTTTTTGTGCTGGTCGAACCACAGCTTATTGTTGTTCTCCGCAAGGTCTTGGAAGAACTGGACTGCCTGCGGGGGAAATCCCTCAAATGCCGCATTCATAGACTGTTCTCCTCCATGTGGTTGAAGCTGGTAATACGGCAGAACATGAGTTCTGCAAGGAGGATAGCAAATTCGGAAGGCGAGATCAAACACATCGATCCCCACCTCTCCGCGAGATAGAATCAACAGCGTACTGAATCTTTTCTTTCGAGGTGA
>JAHEME010000171.1 GCA_024643825.1 Chloroflexota bacterium
TCCCTGCCGCACAATACGCCGCCGCTGCTAATGCAAGAAAGTCCCATCCACATTGTCTGATCCAGCGAGTGTGCAGTACAATGACCCCCCGATAGAGGTTGCTTGAACACCTGCCAGGCCGCTGGCAGATCATCCCCGTTCACGGCCAAAGGGAAGGCGTCATGGAGTCTGCGATTCAACCAAATCTGGATACTGCGGATGTGCTGTACGATTATGCCCTGGCCGTCCAAAGCCGGGAAGTGAGTCTGATCGGCAGGCGCGAAGTGATGGGCGGAAAGGCCAAATTCGGCATCTTTGGCGACGGCAAAGAGCTTCCCCAGCTTGCGTTAGCGAAGGTCTTTCAGCCGGGGGATTGGCGGTCGGGCTATTACCGTGACCAGACGATCATGCTCGCACTGGGGCTGGTGACGGTCGAACAGTTCTTCGCTCAGTTGTATGCCCACGCCAGCCTGCAAGCCGATCCCCATTCCGGCGGTCGGCAGATGAACGCCCACTTTGCTACGCGCTTCCTCAACGACGATGGAAGCTGGCGCAGCCAGACCAATACCTACAATACCTCCGCCGATCTCTCCCCAACTGGCTCGCAGATGCCCCGGCTGGTAGGGTTGGGCTATGCCTCCCGCGTGTATCGTGAAATCGAAGCACTGCATCAGTACACGCACTTCTCCCGTCAGGGCAACGAGATCGCCTTCGGCACAATTGGCAACGCAAGCTGCGCCGAGGGCATGTTCTGGGAAGCCGTGAATGCCATCGGCGTGCTGCATGCTCCCGTCATCCTTTCGATCTGGGATGATGGCTATGGAATTTCTGTGCCTAACGAGTTTCAGGTGACGAAAGGCGATCTCTCCGCGCTGCTCTCCGGCTTTCAGCGCGCCAACCATTCCAGAGATGGCTACGATGTGTACACCGTCCGCGCGTGGGATTATCCTGCCCTGCTCGCCACCTACCAGCAAGCCGCCGATACCGCCCGCACCGAGCACGTCCCTGCCTTGATCCATGTTATTGATGTTACTCAGCCACAGGGTCACTCTACGTCCGGCAGCCACGAGCGATACAAATCTGCGGAACGTCTCTCGTGGGAAGAAGAATTCGATGGCATCCGCCGCATGCGCGAGTGGATCATCCGCATGGAGATCGCCGGGCCAGACGAACTCGATGCCCTCGAAGCAGAAGTGAAACCTGAAGTCGAACGGCAGCGGGCCGCCGCCTGGGAAGCATTCACCAGTGAGATCGTTGAGGAACGCGACGAATTACTCCAGATTCTTGCATCAGTCGAGGCGGAAACGACGAATGGGCAGTCGGTCGCATCGATACGCCAGAACCTGCGGATGGTGCGTCAACCCCTGCGCAAGGATGTGGCGCTGGCGGCGCGGCAGGCAGTGTTTGCCACTCGTGGTGAGAACGGATCAGCCCGGCAGTCGCTTGCGGCATGGAAGGATCAGTACGAATCCGCCAGCCGACGTCTGTATGATTCGAACTTCATGGCGGAGGATGATCATTCCGCCCTACACGTCCCCGAAGTCCCCGCGAGCTATGCACCGGATGCAGGCAATGTGACGGGCTTCAACCTGATGAACGCCAACTTCGACGCCATCCTCAGCCGCTACCCGCAGGTGATCGCCTTCGGCGAGGATGTCGGCAAACTGGGCGATGTGAATCAGGGGTTCGCGGGTTTGCAGGATAAGTACGGTGCGCTGCGGGTCGCCGATACCGGCATCCGCGAAACAACCATCATGGGGCAGGCCATCGGGATAGCCTTACGCGGCCTGCGTCCGATTGCCGAAATCCAGTATCTCGATTATCTGCTCTACGCGATCCAGATTCTCTCCGATGACCTTGCCACCCTCCACTGGCGCACAGCCGGAGGGCAGAAGGCCCCGGTGATCATCCGCACGCGCGGACATCGTCTAGAAGGAGTCTGGCACTCTGGTTCGCTGCTGGGTGGGATCATCAATTTGCTGCGCGGGGTGCATGTGCTGGTTCCTCGCAACATGACTCAGGCGGCGGGCTTCTACAATACTCTGCTTCGCTCCGACGACTCGGCCCTGATCATCGAGGTCCTCAACGGCTACCGCCTCAAAGAGAAGCTCCCGCAGAACGTAGGCGAGTATACGATCCCCCTGGGTGTGCCAGAAGTCGTCCGCCCTGGGCACGATGTCACCCTGGTGACGTACGGAGCCTGCATCCCCATCGCGCTTGAAGGGGCCACCATGCTGGCTGACGCAGGCATCGAGGTCGAAATCATCGACGTGCGCTCGCTCCTGCCCTTCGACCTCCACGCTATGATCCTGGAGTCATTGAAGAAAACGAACCGCATCGTCTTCATGGATGAAGACGTGCCCGGCGGCGCGTCTGCCTACATGATGCAGCAGGTGATCGAGAAGCAGGGAGGCTATCACTGGCTGGATTCCGAGCCGCGTACCCTGACGGGGCAGCCACACCGCCCGGCCTACGGCTCCGATGGCAACTACTTCTCCAAGCCGAATGCAGAGGATGTATTTGAACTTGTCTACGGGCTGATGCGCGAGGCCGATCCGGGGCAGTTCCCGGCGTTGTGATCAACATTCCCCTGAGGATACACTACCCGCTCAAGATCAACCCTTCCTCTCGTAAGACTCCCGTAAGGCATACAGGCTACACTCCTGATAACTTACAATTCAATCCCCAACAGTTTCCAACAGCGCAAACAGGTTGGGTTCCAAAACTCCCTTCTCCCAGTGGGAGAAGGGGCGGGGATGAGGGAGAAACCAGCGATGATCGAAAAAGTGAGCAAGACGGAAGCAGAGTGGCGCGCCCAGCTAACCCTGGAACAGTACCGGGTTCTGCGTGAGCACGGAACGGAACGTCCCTTCACCGGGGAATACGTCCACGCCAAACAGGATGGGACATATGCCTGTGCCGCGTGCGGGCAGGCCCTGTTCTCCTCCGATACCAAGTTTGAATCCGGGACGGGCTGGCCGAGCTTCTGGGATGTCGCCGAAAAGGGTAACGTCGAGTTGATCGAGGATCACAGCATGTTCATGCGCCGCGTTGAGGTGCGATGCAGCCGCTGCGGTGGGCATCTGGGCCACGTCTTCGAGGACGGCCCGCGTGAAACCACCGGCCTCCGCTACTGCATCAATTCCGCCGCGCTCAAACTCGAACCTGAATCAAAGTAGAATCCACAATCGAGTTGATCCTGTCTTGCACCCCTCTCCGGTACGGAGAGGGGCCGGGGGTGAGGTAGCAACTCACCAGGTTTGGCTACAAGAGCATCAAAGACAACCGCCAGAACAGGTAAGCCTCACTGCGCCAGAATGCGCGCCACCTCTAACAGACTGAAATCCAGCATCTTCTTGTTGCCAACCACATCTTTTAACGAAGTCGTCACCGTGGTGGCATTGATACGCCCGACCAGTACGCCCAGGTTATCCTGCTCGATGGCATCCGTTGCCCCGATCCCCAGCCGGGTCGCCAGCACGCGGTCAAAGGCGCTCGGCACGCCACCCCGCTGCACGTGCCCCAGCGTCGTAGCCCGAACCTCAAAACCCAATCGCTCGCGGTTTTCAGTGAAGAAGTGCACCAGCTTATCTGCGTTCCATTCGGCGCCTTCGGCGACGACAATGATCGCGTGCAGCTTATTGCGGGAATACGCCCCGGCGATCAGGTTGCCGATCTCGTTGGGATCGGTCGGAACTTCGGGGATGACGATTGCCTCGGCTCCCCCTGCGATGCCCGTCATCAGAGCGATGTAGCCGCAGTTTCGGCCCATCACCTCGATCAGAAAGGCGCGGTTGTGAGAAGTCGCAGTGACCTTGAGACGGTCAATGGATTCCAGCGCAATGTTGAGTGCGGTATCGACCCCGATGGTGGTATCTGATCCATACAGATCATTGTCAATCGTGGAGGCCACCCCCACGACAGGGAAGCCCATCTCGTGCAGCGCCAGCGATCCGGTCTGCGATCCATTCCCCCCGATCACAACGAGCGCATCCACCTTGTGGCGGCGCAGGTTGGCGATTGCCTTTTCCCGTCCAAGCTCGGTTTCAAACTCCGGCGCGCGGGCGCTGCCCAGAATCGTGCCGCCAAGATTAATGATCCCACCGACATCGCGCGCACCCATCAGTGTCATATCATCGTTGAGCAGCCCCAGGAATCCCCGGCGGACACCCATAACTTCCCAGCTCTTATGTATGGACGTCCGCGTGACGGCGCGAATAGCGGCATTCATACCGGGGGCGTCTCCCCCGCTGGTAAGCACAGCAATACGTTTCATTGAGTTCTCTCATTCTTTCCGCAAAAGGCGTAAACAGCCGCCTTGTATCATACAAATCCACTACAACCATAACGCATTCGGCCTGCGAACGTCACGATGCAGGCTGAGATTTCTCACCAATCACAGCCTCACACTCCGACAGTTTTGCGAATCCACTAACGAGTGAGCGTGATTTTCTCCCCTCTCCGTACCGGAGAGGGGCCGGGGGTGAGGTAGCATCTCCACAAATTTACCCCCGCCAGTAGACGCTCGGCGACCAGCCTATCCTGCTCCCTGATAGACCGGAGCCAGATAGTTTAGCTCGCGGGCGTGGCGTTCCAATTCCTCGCGGAAGTCGGGATGCGCAATCTCGATCAGCGCCTGCGCGCGCTCACGAATCGTCTTGCCCCGTAGCTGAGCGACGCCGTACTCGGTCACGATGGTATGCACATCATTGCGGGTGGTCGTCACGCCCGCCCCCGGCTGAAGCTGCCACACGATCCGGCTGATGGTATCCTTCTTCGCAGTCGAGGGCAGTGCAATGATCGGCCTTCCGCCCTGGGATCGCGCCGCCCCGCGCACAAAATCGACCTGCCCACCAACCCCGCTGTAAAAGCGCGGGCCGATGCTGTCGGCGACCACCTGCCCGGTGAGGTCTACTTCCAACGCCGAGTTGATCGAGATCATCTTGCTGTTCTGCGCAATACGGAACGGGTCGTTCACGTACTCTGACGGGTGAAGCTCCACAATCGGGTTATCGTGGATGAAATCGTAGAGGGCCTGTGTGCCCAGCACAAACCCGGCGATGATCTTGCCGGGATGCAGTGTCTTGGCCTCGTTATTGATGATCCCCCGGTTGACCAGATCGATCACCCCATCCGAGAAAAGCTCGGTATGAATCCCCAGGTCTTTCTTGTCGCCAAGAAACTTGAGCACCGCATCCGGGATGCCGCCAATGCCCGTTTGCAGCGTGCTTCCATCTTCAATCAGGGCCGCGATGTGCTGCCCGATGGCCTCCTGCACGGGCGATGGTTCACTCTGCACCACCTCCGGCAAGCGATAATCGACCTCGACCACCACATCGATCTTGCTAATGTGGATGAAGCTGTCCCCCAGTGTGCGCGGCATCAGCGGGTTGATCTCTGCGATGACTATGCGCGCTACCTCGGCAGCGGTCTTGGTCACGCCGACTTCCACGCCGTACGAACAGAATCCATGTTCGTCCGGCGGGGAGACCTGGATCAATGCCACATCAATCGGAAGCTCCGTGCGCCACAGGCCGGGGATTTCGGAGAGAAATACCGGGGTGAAATCCGCGCGCCCGGAGTTCACGGCTTCCCGCACGTTCCCGGAGACGAACATCGTATTGACTCGCAGATTGTCTGCCAGCGCCGGGTCTACGTAGCACGTATCTCCAATCGCCAGCACCTGCGCGATTTCTACGTCCTTTAAGTTCGGTGCATGCTCACACAGCGCCGCCAGCAGCGTTTGCGGCACCGAGCAGTTCCCGCTGAGAAACAGGCGTGACCCGGACTGGATCATCTCCACCGCTTCCCGCGCGCGGCGGCGGCGTTCGTTGTAGATCGGTATCCAGTGAGTCACGACGATTTCTCCACCTGATTCAGCAGCGCAAGGTTTGCGCTCAACACTTTGCCCCCATGAACCGCCAGCCCGCGCGCCAGCGCCGGGCGTTGCTGAAGTGCCCCTTCCAGCCCATTGCTGGTGATCGATTCAATATACTTCCATGCGCCATTCAGAAAGGCGTGCGTAGCCGTACGCGCCACCACTCCTGTGACGTTCGGCACGCAGTAATGGATCACACTTTCTTCAATGAATACGGGGTCAGCATGCGTCGTCGGGCGGCTGGTCTCGATGCACCCACCCTGATCGATGGCGAAGTCGAGGATCACACTGCGCGAGCGCATCGTATGCAGCATGTCGCGCGTCACCAGGATCGGCGCGCGCTCGCCTGGAACCAGCACCGCGCCCACCACCACATGCGCGAACTGCACCACCCGCGCGATGTTGAAATCGTAGGCCACCATCGTCACCACCCGCCCGTTGAACCGATCTTCCACCTTCTGAAGTCGTTCGAGGCTGGTATCCAGCACAAAGACCCGTGCGCCCAGCCCATCGAAAGCGCGCGCCGCATTGATCCCAACCGTCCCCGCTCCCAGGATCACCACGTCAAGGGGCGGAATCCCCGCAATCCCACTGATCAACAGTCCGCTGCCGCCGCCATCGTTTTGCAGCCAGCGCGCAGCGATCTGCGGGGCCATCCGT
>JAHEME010000172.1 GCA_024643825.1 Chloroflexota bacterium
CATGTCAAGAAGTTTCCGCAGCGCGTCAGCCGAAGCTCTCTCCTTCTCCTGAGCGCGCCCACGAGTTAAAGCAACAATGCCAATGCCAACTAAAGGAGCCACTACAATCAAAGCTAGAAGACCAAATCCTAAAATAGCCGCATCGGCGCGGAGTCGCCCCTGAGCCAAATTCACTCCTAGAACGCTGCTCCCCAGCACGCAAGCTGCTGCGCCAATGCCAATCAATACTATGCCAACAGTTCGTGTCACGTACTTCTTTCCCTCCTGGGTTAGCCATGATTAGCCAAAACCTGCGCCCCCACCGCCGCCACCACCGCCGCCACTGAATCCACCGCCGCCACCACTAAATCCACCACCACCTGAGCTAGAAGATCGGGGCACACTGGTAAAAGTGCTCGCAGTGGAATTGAGCATTGTCATCAATCCTCCTGACATACCGCTCAGACTCGACGCCATTCGGTCGCTCATCCCTTCTAGTGATGGCCCAGGCTTCACAGCCGCACCACGTAGATCGCGTCCACTGCTATCTCCAACAGATTTACCCCTACCAGTAGGGCTATCGATAGGCGAACTCCCACCAAAATACGGTCTTCCTCCTACGGGGACATACCATTGTGGAACTGGCGTAGCGGGAATACGCGCAAACTTATTTATCCAACTTCGCTCAAGCCCAAATGCAATCGCATAGGGAAGATATTGATCAAACTGCTCTGTATTTGCGGCTAACTCACCGTATTTCTCTGCGTTTGCCAGATAGGTCTGAAACGCCCGCCACTTAGCAGCCTCTTCTGCTCCTTTACGGGTCTTTACAGGCATCACACCACTGACTGCCAGCATTGTTACTGCTGCTACCCCTAAGGAAATAAACGGGCACAGGATCGCATCTATACGTTCTACAAGTATTGAAGACGCACAAAATCCTGCGCCTACAGCCAACACCAATCCAACAATCCCCAATCCCACGTACCGCCCACGCACAGACCCCGGACTTGAAGGGAACAATCCTGCGTCTACCGTCTCACGATACAGTTCGCTTTGGAGACGTGGAATAGCCGAATAGAATTTCTCGCGAAGATCATCCAGGTCAATTTCATTTCGCGAACCAAACATCTCTCGCACAAGCAAGTTCTCATAACGTCGTAGTTCGCCAGACGCTTCATTTCCATGTCTACGAAAAACAAAATCCCGCGACGCCATGATTCCAAAAACCTTCTTCTCCTGTTCTTCCATCTCAATAATGCCACGGCGCGCAAGGTCTACCACCGTGGCAATAATATCCTGCAAATCTGCCTTTTCATCTACCAATGTACCAGCCACGCCCGGTGGCAGGTCGGACGGCGGTTCAGTAAGGTATGCAGGTACAGGGCCTACATCAGGGTCTTTCCCACGTGCAAGCCACAACAAATAAATTGCCCCTACGCCACCCAGGAGGAGCAATATCCCAATTGCACCCATCGCTAGATTAGCAATAGGTCGCCATCGTTGATTCCAATCCAAGTTGGCATCGTACTCTGCTTGCCAGGCAGGCTTTACGGAGGGGATTACTCCATGAGAGAAGATAATGCCTACCTCGAAATACTGCCCGGCAGGAATATTCTTTGCAGCAAACGTCGCCATCGTTCCATTCGAGGCTAAATCAACGGAGCCCTCATTTCCTGAGAAGTAAGGTGCAACATTCCCATCAAGAACCGCACCAGACGGCACACGTACTACAACATGACTGCTCTCAACTGGGAAATCGTGTTCCGGACCAACGGCCTTCCAGAAGAATCTGTCACCACTATCATAGACAGCGATCCCTCCATGAACGGTATACTCCACAGTAAAAACCCGCGTGGCATTCACCGTAGACGGATAAAACCAATTCACCACATACTCGCTGCCGCTTTGAGTAATGTAAAAAGTATTAGCAGACTCTCCCCTGCGCTGCGCGTATTCCACACCCCCCTCACGTACATGAAAATCCGTCAATTGATCATATTTCTCAACAGGTATATTCCGGAAACCAAATGTAAACGGCCCCCCGATGAACTCAATCTCAAACACCTCCTGTACCCGAAACGTACCGTCCCCATTTATTTGGACATCAGCATCCCATCGATGCCAAAGAAGCGTCTTGCTCTGCGCCGAAGCCACTCCCGGCGACAGAAGCACAAGGCATAGCCCAATTCCAAGCAAAGACCCAAACACCCGAATCGCCATGTGGCGTAACTTCATCTCGAATCCTCTCAAGA
Source organism: Chloroflexota bacterium (assembly GCA_024643825.1). Classification (GTDB taxonomy): domain Bacteria; phylum Chloroflexota; class Anaerolineae; order Aggregatilineales; family UBA3940; genus JAHEME01. The sequence continues at coordinate 2,235 of JAHEME010000172.1, forward strand.
CAAGCCATCTCAATCTTGCAACAATTTCCTGTAGATTACTATAATCAGTTCACTTATACGCCGCAAGAAAGACACCACAACTAGTGAACCAAGAATTAAATCCGGCAAACACTTCCCCAACACGATATACAGTCATCCCGCGCACACTTACATTCATAACCAACGCTTCCCATCACATACTACTGCTTCGTGGAGCACCAACAAAAACCAACTGGGCAAACCTCTACAATGGAATTGGAGGCCACATTGAACCGGGTGAGACCGTAGAAGAAGCTGCACGCCGTGAAATCGTAGAAGAAACAGGGATCACTGAGCTTCAAGAGTTTATGCTCCGTGGTACAATCTCAATCAATACAGGAGCAAATCCCGGAATACTAATTTTCGTCTTCTCCGCATATACGAACCACGCTAATCCACTCAAACATTCTGCCGAAGGAATACCCGAGTGGTGTTCTCCGCGCATTATTCCATCGCTACCTCTTGTGCCTGATGTCCCCAAGCTCCTAACAATGCTCTTCCCCATGACCACTGATATATCTACCCTCTTTCACACATACTACACAGACGCCCACCTCACATCATTCAATGACCAGTTCTCCTGAACATGTTTCCTTGCTGGCCCATCAAACATGCGGCATAATCTCAAAACTTCCATGTTCCCAGAGCACAACGCATGCTACCCACAGCTAATCGCCAAACTGCACTTGATCTACGCATCGTACCCATCGAGAGTGTGATTCCCCATGAACTTGAAGATCCCCAACGCGCAGAGCCGTTAATCCGCCGTCTCCCAGACGAAGATATACTAAAAAACCCTCCAGTAGTCACTCAACTAATAACGGATCCCACACGCTATGTGATCCTCGACGGAACCAACCGTGTTATTGCCCTCAATGCTCTACAATACCAACATATTCTCGTTCAAGTTGTAAGATACGAATCTCCAGAAGTCGAGCTTCATACTTGGAATCATGTTATCACCAATGCCAATGCCCCAATCATCCAGCATAAGCTAACAGAAATCCCAGGTCTCAACATCAAACCGACAACCGAGCTCCACGCCCGTGCTGAATTAGCGAGACGAACTATCCTCGGATACCTCCTACGCCCCGACCAAGAGATGCTCTGTTTGGTCGGAGGAGGACTCGACCTCATCCACCGTACCGAATTACTTCAGAGAATCGTTAGCACCTATCTAGACCAAGGCCATTTACACCGCACCAATCTTGATACACTGTCACCTATGCAAGACATCTATCCAGATATGTCCTTAGCTATCATTTTTCCAAAATACGAACCCGTGGAAATCCTAGATCTCGCAGAGGCACAGCTTCGAGTACCGACAGGCATTACCAGACATGTAATTCATGGACGTGCATTACGTGTAAACTATCCACTTGCACGACTTCGAGCAAGCAAAACGTTACTTGAAAAGAATGATGAGCTAGATAACTGGATTCGCGAAGAATTTCGTGCAAAGAAAGTCAGGTTTTATGCAGAATCTATCTACCTCTTCGATGAATAAGCATTACAATTGCGGCACAAATAACTCAAATAGTAGTCCAGTGCAAAGCCGCGCTCTATAATCGCGCTTATGGATCTCAACTTCTTCTCAGATCCGGGACTCGCACCAAAAGCTCGCAACGAAATAGAAATCGAGTCCCTTTTAGTTCGCCCGTATCCAGACGGACGTCGACTACAAATAGATCTCCATATAACACCATTCCTTCCCAACGATAGACCCAATATCGTTGTCACAATAATGGACTCATATGGAAAGATTCTTGCATCAGCCAACATAATTGAGACTGTCCAATACAGCTTCAAGATTACGTTACATTTGCCACACGGCTTTGATAGCAACGAACTTACCCTCCAAGCCGACCTGTACTTTAGTGAGGAAGCACCTCAAGCAAGCCTCACGCAGCAAGTCTTACTTAAGAAAACTGATATCTAAGTCTCACGCCAATCACACACATTCAATGGGGAATTAAGTGTCCGAAGATCTGGGTGGAAAAATCATAGGAAGATATGAACTTCACGAACGTATCGGTCGCGGCGGTATGGCGGAGGTTTATAAAGCATACCATGCCCCACTAGATCGGTTTGTGGCGTTAAAGATACTTCATCCATTCCTAGGAGAAGATCCGCAATTTAAGGAGCGTTTTAGCAAAGAAGCGCGCAACGTAGCCCAACTGCGCCACCCTAATATCGTGCAAGTATACGATTTTGATCTTGATGCTCCCCGCGAGCTTTACTATATGGTTATGGAGTACATCGACGGCCCCACCTTACGTGCTCGATTGATGCAACAAACATTTCAGGGTGCCAGCCCCGATATCCCAGAAGCCATTCGGATCACACGCGATCTCGCGTCAGCCCTTTACTATGCACATGCACGTGGGATGATCCATAGGGACCTAAAACCTGGGAACATCATGTTCGACTCTGACGACCGAGTCGTACTCACAGATTTTGGCATTGCGCGCATTGTGAGCGGACCAAACGTCACAGCCAGCGGCTCCATGATTGGAACCCCGGCTTATATGTCACCAGAGCAAGGCCTGGGGCAATCAGGCGATCATAGATCAGACATCTATTCACTCGGCATTGTCCTATATCAACTTCTTACTGGGACAACCCCTTTCAATGCAGACACTCCCATCGCTATTGTGCTAAAACATGTAAATGATCCTCTGCCACCACCAACCAATATCAATCCAGATATTCCTGATGGATTGGAACGTATCGTCTACAAATCGCTGGCAAAATCCCCTGAAGAACGATACCAAGCCGTCGACGAAATGGCTGCGCATCTTCAAAATCTCGAGATTGCTTCCCAAATAGCGATTCCAAACAGCAGTAAGCATGGCGGGATGTACTCGATCTCGACTTCCTCAGGTCAACTTCCAGACTTAATGCTCCCCGATATTCCTGAAGGCCAGAATCGCGGTATTCTGGGTTGGATTCTCTTATTGCTTGCTCTCGCAGCTATGATCGGCGGGATCTATGTGTCATTTTCTGGAATGATTGGCCACTATCTTCCCTTCGGAAATGACATCACATCAGCACCTGCTCAACAGCCGGAACAAATCATTGGGCTATCTCCCACTCCCACTGTCAAACTAGAAGTTCCCACAGTAACACAAGATATTCAGGCAACAAAATTAAGCCTTACAGTCGCAGCTCTGTCAGCTCTTGTGGTAACACCTTCTCCCAACTTGACGCCAGATCTCACATCAACCGCCATTGCCTGTGATTTCGACTATGAACTCATAGGCGAAACCCCCCAAGATGGCTCACCATACCCAGCAACCACTTCATTAACAAAGCGTATCCGCATTATTAATGACAGCAAGTGTTCTCTTGATGATGATACAAGATTGGTCTTTGTCGAAGGCTCGCAATTAGAGGGGCCAGACTTTGTCGAGTTTAACCATCAAATTGATCCACAAGAAGAATATGAAATCGTACTGGCCTTGCGAACTCCTCCACTAGACACAGCTAACCCTGTCGTTGTAAGTTCATGGCGAATTGTATTACCAAGCGGGCAGCAAGTCGGCCCATTACTCACATTCACACTCAATCTATTTTCAGATGGTGGTTAACATCGCATAGTGAGTACAAGGATTCGCACATGTCAAAGACACTACCAATGCAACGTAAAATAATGTTAGCTCTCGCCCTTTTGGGGCTACTTATCGCTGTCTATCTGACGTGGTCTCACTATAACGAGGGTAGCGCTTTGTGTGCACAGGGGGGTGGGTGCGACATTGTCCGCGCCAGTCGATATTCTGAGGTTGCGGGCATTCCCATAGCCGCATTTGGGTTATTAGGTTATCTAGCGATTGTAAGCATCCTCTTGCTCGAACGATGGAAACCATCGATTGAAGAGAATGCCCCTCTTCTGCTTTTTGGCATTACTCTCATTGGATTCATTTACTCTGGCTACCTGACTTATCTCGAGCTTTTTGTTATTTATGCTTTATGTCCTTATTGTGTCGCTTCCGCAGTAGTAATGACGCTCCTTTTTGCGTTCTCTGTCTACTACTTAATCCGCAATGTTCCGGACGAGACGGAGATGATTTAATTTCTGCGCACAAAAAAGAGGGCAGCTAGGGCTGCCCTTTCAAATTAGTCACTTCAGTGAGTTGAGGGCCAAAGCCCGAAACAGAAAACCACCCGCTATGCGGGTGGAAGGCAGAAACTTATAGGGGAAAAAATCACTCCCTGTAAAATGGCTGGAGTTCAAGCC
>JAHEME010000173.1 GCA_024643825.1 Chloroflexota bacterium
AGGCATGCTCAGTTTTGTAGATCAGCTCGGCTTCCACTTCCACCGTCCGGCTTGTATCGTCATTATCCACCCAGAAGGTGGTACGATCTCCGACTGCAAACTCGCCGGGTGGGGTCACGGTAGCATCATCAATGCCGAGGAAGCGGCTGGCGAGATCGTAGCGATCACGCGGGGGGATCACCGCGTGCTCTAGTTCCGCCACCACCTCTCCTGAGACTTCAGGCGGGGGATCAGCATTGATAGTAGACGGCGGGCTGAAGGTTGGAGTCGGCAGTGTGTCATTTTCCAAAATCGGCGTACTAATTGGAGAAGCATCTGCCGCCCAGTATGCAATGAATCCGGCGACTCCGATCACCGCGACAGCGGCGAGGCACATGCAAACAAGAATCACGCCGCCACCTATGGCAATCCAGCGAATGGTATTTGAATTGTTGGTTGGTTGTTCATTCATAGGCCGGGATTATAGCGGAGAAGTTCGGGTCTCTCACCCCGTTCGAGAAAAAGTGCGTATCGCTTGCGATTTTGCCCGTGGTATAATCCCGCGTCGCAACTTTGCACTGGGAGATGGCTGTGTCTGGATTGTTCGCTAACTTAACGAATAGAACCCCACCGGGACGACTGCAGATCCTGCTAACCACGCTGGGGGTGGGCGCAATGCTGATCACCGGAGGGATTGCCCTGCGGAATTCGCAGGATCGGGTAGCGGTGGCTGCGGTGGAGGGAACCAGCACCGCGCTGGCTCCGACTCTCACCCCTTCGACGACGCCAACGGAGACAATCACGCCAACGCCGTCGAACACGCCGACAGAGACGCCAACGCCGACTCGGACTCCCACAGGTACGCTGCCACCCACAGCGACGCCAACGGATACTCCGACTCCTTCACCCTCGCCTGTACCAGCAGGAACCGTGGGACTCAACGCGAACGGGTATCCAACACCGGGAACACCGCCCGCTACGGCGATCCCCACTCCGGCAATCCCTATCGACGTACCAACTGGGGTGGTCAACATTCTGCTGATGGGGAGTGACAAGCGCCCGGATGATGGCGGCTATCGGACGGACACGCTGATCGTCGTCTCGATCAATAAGACCGAGGGCACGGTGAATATGCTCTCGCTGCCGCGCGACCTATTTGTGTACATCCCCGGTTGGACGATGGCGCGAATCAATACTGCTGACTCACGCGGCTCGGCGGTGGGCTGGCCGGGCGGCGGGCCGGGGCTGGTGAAGGAAACGCTGCTCTACAATTTTGGCATCACCATCCATCACTATGCCCGCGTGGACTTCGACGGCTTCCGCGATATTGTGGACATTCTTGGCGGGGTGGATGTGCCGGTAGACTGCTCGCTGACCGGGGCACGACTCAAAGACACGACCAAACGCGCCAGCGACTTCTCTGATTATCAGGGCTGGGTAGATTACACTGCCGACGAGAACAACTGGATCGACTATACGCTGCCTGTCGGCGTACACCATCTGGACGGATATTCCGCATTATGGTACGCCCGTGTGCGTGAAGGATCGAGTGACTTCGACCGGGCGCGCCGCCAACAGCAGGTGCTGCGAGCCATCCTGACCACCGCACGCAACAGTGGGGTGCTCAGCGTTACAAAAGCACCCGAACTGTGGCAGCAGTATGGTGACCTGGTGACTACCGATATGGGGCTGGGCAATATGCTTCAGTTTGTGCCTATCGCAGCAGACATCCAACCGAACGAGATTCGCAGCTTCATCCTGACGCCGAATCTGCTGACGGCATGGACTGATCCGCAAAGCGGCGGCAGCGTGTTCCTGCCAAACCCCGGTTCTGTAGAAGACCTGGTTTCGATTGCAATGGAACCGCCCGCCCAGAATTACGTGGTGAACAACAGTGTAACGGTCGAGGTGCGAAACGGCACAGGCACGGATCGGCTGGATGAGGTCGCCGCTGACCGGTTGGGGACGGATGGCCTTGACGCAATTGCGACAGGCAAATCGGCAGAATCGCCCAATCAGGAAAAGACGGTGATCTACGATTACACCGGGCGGCAGAAGACCAGCCAGGCTGTACTCATGCAGCGCGTTTTACGGGTGGCGGATGTCGATGTCATCGCGCAGCCGGACCCGAATCGGCAGGTTGATTATGTGGTCATCCTGGGGAACAACTACCAGAGCTGCCGATCCAACTGACAGGCAAACCACATTCTACGGGGTGCGGGTGAGCTTGATGGCATCGAAGTACATATCGTTGTGATCAAAGCGCCACATGGTATAGCCGCGCACAAAGACCGTCACCAGCAGGTGGGTTGATTCGGTAAGCACCGGGGGAATGGCCTCATAGGAATCGTAAATGTGGACTGTTGGACTCCAGACCACCTGCGCGGAATAGGCGTTCGTCCCACCTGTAGGGTCGATGCCGAGCATGAAATTCATGTTTTTGCGATCATCATCGGTGAGCAGGCGAGAGGTGGTGGCATCGCCTGACTGGTGGGCGCTCCAGGCGTGGGCAAATCCGGTGAGACACAGCCGATCCCCTATAGATATCGTCACCTGCTGATAGACTCCCCCGTCAAAGACCTTGTTGCCCCCATACACATAGAGAGCCTGGATCCCATCCATCACGCGCGGGGGGTTATCAAAGGGCACACTGCCATTGATAACCCGCATCTCTGGCCGCTGATAGCCCTCGGTATTGTCTGGATCATAGGTGATGGGTGTGCCTTCTGTTTTCCAGAACGGTGACCAATATTCGGGGACGGCGATGCCTTCGACATCCGGCCAGGGCGCAGATGCATCATCGAAGCTGGGATTCTGGAGCAAATTATCCCCCACGCAGCCCGACCCGGATGATCCTCCCACAATTACCATGCTCCCCTCCACAGGAGTTGGCCCGGCGGGTGTGCCCTGGGTGGGGCGAATGCTGCCTGTATCGGGCGTCCAGGTTGGCGTTGCGCTGGGAATGGGCGTGAGGGAGGGCGTGTTCGATGGAGCAACCGTCGGGCTAAGGGTGAAGGTGGCGGTCGGCCCCAGCGTTTCGAGCGTGTCGATGGGCGTATTAGACGCGACCGGAGTCCAGGTTGGGGATGGAGTAAACGTGGGCGGCAGCGTTGGACGTTCGGCAGCGATGGCGGTGCGTTGCGCGTCCGAGAGCGTGGCAACCGGGTACGGTAGAGCCGAGGTGCGCCCACACCCAGAGAGTATGAGTGCCCATGTTCCTACTAACAGCATCATCCATCGCTTACGCATAGGGATCAGTTCACTCCCGGCGACTCATCCTTACAACAAACAGGTCGTATAACTGTATCACACATCCAGATTGTAGATCGTACGTCTCTCCCAGCCCGACTCCTGCGCAACGGCGCGCGCTGCCGCTGCGCGTGACTCACCCGACGCGAGGCGAGCAGAAAGAGCCTGATGCACATCCGCTTCGCTCCATGTCGATTCGATGGGCGGCTGATAGCCGCCAACGATGATAACCAGTTCCCCGCGCGGGGGCGTGGATTGAAAGTGCGTGACGGCTTCCTGCAACGTGCCGCGCCAAATCTCCTCATACAGTTTGGTTAGCTCGCGTGCGACCGCACACGGGCGCACTCCGAACACTTCACAGAGATCGGTGAGCATATCCAGCAGGCGGTGGGGGGCTTCGTAGAAAACCAGCGTGTGAGGCAGCGTGGCGACTTCTGCCAGGGCTGTGCGTCGTCCAGATGACTTGCGTGGCATGAATCCAAGATAGATGAATGAATCGGTGGGCAGGCCAGAAGCGATCAGGGCAGGCAGGAGGGCACTCGCACCGGGCAGCGGAACTACCGAAACGTTATTCTCCACAGCGGCACGAATCAGCACATAGCCGGGATCAGAGAGACCGGGTGTGCCTGCATCGGAAACGAGCGCGACATCCCCGGATTGCAAAGCGGTCAAGATCGCATCAAGACGGGAAAGCTCGTTATGCTCGTGGTAGCTGATCAGAGGAGTTTTGATCTCATAGTGGGCAAGTAACCGCCCGGTAGTACGGGTATCTTCGGCAGCGATCAGAGACACCTCGCGGAGCACCCGCAGCGCACGGAGCGTAATATCTTCCAGATTACCGATGGGTGTCGGGACAAGGTAAAGCACAGACATCGGATGAGGAGCGATTAGCGTGAAAACTCGTGATTTTGCACGAAGTTCACGACGGCTACGTTGCGATCACAGGATGAGAGGGTGCGCACCACGATTGGTTCTGAAAGCGGCATTCCGGTTGTGTTCAGCAGGCGAACCACGTATTCGGCTTCTTTGGGGGTGGTATCTAACTGCACTTCGTACCCGGATGGCCCAAACGCATCCGCCGATCCACTGAACACCAGCTTGCTGAAACTATCATCACCAGTCACCTGGATGGGCAAACCCGGAACTGGCGTATTGTTCAGATCGAAGACCTGCCCGGCGATGCTCAACCAGGCACAGCCCTCCGCGCTGGCGTTGCGGGCATACGTCACTGCTTCGTCCTGCAAAGTGAACGGGAACACAGCTACAGTATTTGTTGCCCCCGGAAGGGGGGTCACACCCGTAGCGGTGGGGGGCGGAGTCCCGGTGCTGGTCGCTGTTGATCGGGGCGTTGGGGACGACCCCGTCTCTAATGTTGCGGATGGCGTCCACGTTGGCGGTAGTAGATCACCGGACTGGCCTCCCCCTCCCAGGACAAACAGGGTTGGGGTGGGCAGCGGTGGTTCGGGCGGAAGGGGATTCAAAGGCGAAGCCGGGTCCTGGATCAGGAGCACTGTCAAGACGACCGCGCCAATGGCAGCCAGCACAAAGAAGCCCGTCAGAATATCATAGACCCCGCCCTGCCGCCGCTTGCGCGGTGACTTTGGCGGTTTTTCTTCTTCGAGGGTAGCTGGCTGATCGGGGCCAAATCCGGAAAATTGATCGTAATCACTCATGGTATTGAACTCTAGACCGACGGCAGCCCATCATCGTGAGAACTCGTGATTCTGCACAAAGTTCACCACCGCAACATTTTGTTCGCATGATGAGGATGAGCGCACCGGAATCGGGTCGGATAGGGGCATCACATTGTAATTCAACAACTGGATCGTCCAATTTGCCACATAGGGCGTTGTATTGAGAAAGACCTCATACCCCGACGGGCCAAAGCGCGTCGCGGAACCAGCCCATTCAAACTGTTCGAAGCTCTCCCCGCGCACCTGTACGCCTACTCCTGTAAGCGGGTTGCCGTCCAGATCAAAGATCTGCCCGGCAATGCTCATCCATGCACAGCCATCGCCGTTCTGATTTTTCTCAAAGGTCACGCTATCCTGCAAGGTGAACGGGAACACAGCTATCGTGGGTGATCCGACAGGAATCGTCACCAAAACAATCTCTGTAGACTGAGGCGTAAACGTTGCTGTTGCCTGCGCCAACCGAGTCGCAGTTGGACCTACTGTACCAGTGGGAGATGGCGTCCAGGTAGCCGGAAGGACAGGGTCTGTCGGCCCGCCGCCGAGAACAAAGAGGGTTGGAGTCGGCGGGACAAGTCCGCGAAATGGATTCAGCGCCGAGGTAGGATTCTGCACCAGGAGCACCGTCCAAATCACCAGCAGCAGCGTCCCGATGATAAACCCGCCAGCCAGCCAATTGTAGCAGCCGCGCCGCTGACTTCGACGACGCTTCGGCGGCATTTGCTTCAGACGCTCGTCCTCCAGCATCAGAGGACGGTCGGCACGATCCCGATCACTCACTACACACCCTCAGAAAAGCAGCCCACAGGTAGATCAGATACAGCCCTAGTTTTGCTGGAAGTTGACAATGGCGAGATTTTGATTGCAGGCTCCCTTGAAGGTCACGGTGACTGTGGGCGAGAGGGCATTCCCGTCGCTATCGACTACCTGCACCCGCCAGTCGCCTTTGATGAGTTCCACATCACTGATTGAGCGTTCCCATCCCGAGGTTCCATAGGATGTCGCATCCCCAGAAATGGCCTCGAAACTGAAATCATCATTGAAGACGCGAATGCGGATTCCCTTTTGCGCTTTGCCTGCCGAGTCGAACACCTCGCCTGCGATGCCGGTCCAGTTACAGCCCGCGCTGTTCTTATTCTTTTCGTAGGACGTGGATCCCTTTTGGCGATACTCGTTGCCCGGCTGCGGTGTGTTGGTGGGCGCAGGTGTATTGGTCGGGAGTGGCGTATTGGTGATCGTGGGCGTATTGGTCACTGTCGGCGTATTGGATGGCGTGAGCGTTGCCGTCGGGGTCGCGGTGTCCGTCGGAGTCGGCGTATTGGTCACGGTGGGTGTACGTGTAATGGTGGGAGAAGGCGTCACGGTGGTGGTTGGTGAGGCCGTCCAGGTTGGGTTGACCGTCGGGCCAGCCAGAGTCGCGGTCTCACTGGGAATCACAAAGATCGTAGGACGCGCTGCAATTCCGCCACCGCTCCCCCCGAATGGACGGAGCACGGCAAGGAGAATGACCCCTATGCTTACGAGAACCGTGAGTGTCAACATAATAACAGTCACAAGGTTATAG
>JAHEME010000174.1 GCA_024643825.1 Chloroflexota bacterium
TTTCGTTCAGTCGGGAGAGGTCGTAGTCGATCCCTGCCTCCCGTGCGATTGCCAGCAGATGCAGCACAGTATTGGTGCTGCCTCCCATCGCCATATCCAGGGCAAACGCATCGTCGAAGGCTTCCTCTGTGGCAATCTTCCGGGGAGTCACATCTTCTTCGATCATCCGCAGCAGGTGGTCGATCACTCCCCGTGCCATCGACTCGCGCTCTTCGCTCAGAGCCAGCGCGGATCCATTGAAGGGCAGCGCCATCCCCAATACTTCCATGATGCAGTTCATGCTGTTGGCGGTAAACATCCCGCTGCACGATCCGCAGGCAGGGCAGGCGAGTTCTTCCAGTGTGGTCAGTTCGCCTTCGCTGATCTTCCCCGCCTTGAACGCGCCCACGCCCTCGAACACGCTGATCAGGTCGATCTTCTTCCCATCCGGCCCCACCCCTGCGGGCATCGGGCCGCCGCTGACAAACACGCTGGGGATGTCCACTCGCATCGCGCCCATCAACATACCGGGCACGATCTTGTCGCAGTTGGGGATGCAGATCATCCCATCGAAGCAGTGAGCGCGGATCATCGTTTCCACACAGTCGGCGATCAGTTCGCGGCTGGGCAGGCTGAACTTCATTCCCGCATGCCCCATCGCGATCCCGTCGTCTACGCCGATGGTGTTGAATTCAAAGGGAACCGCTCCCGCCGTGCGTACGGCCTCTTTTACGATGGCCCCGAAACTTTGCAGGTGCACATGCCCCGGCACAATATCTACGTACGAATTGACTATTGCGATGAACGGCTTGGTCATATCCTCCGTGCGTACCCCGGTCGCCCGCAGCAGGGCGCGGTGCGGCGCGCGTTCCACCCCGCGCTTGATCTGGTCAGACCGCATTGTGCGTTCTGTGACCACGCTGCCGCCATTAGATCGGTCTGAATTACCCATGATGGCAGGAATCTCCATGCGTGCCAGCCGTCAGGTCAGAACTTGCACTGCTATCTGGAGCTGCCTTCTTTACTTCCCAAACAGGAGACCACGCATTCGCCCATGTTCCGCCGAAGCCAACGTGATGCTCGTCCTCCAGAGTCTCAAACCATTGAGCCAGCGTTTCGTCGATCATTGTTTCTCCTCGCCGCTACCTATCTATTCGAGAACAAAAAAGCCGCCCTGTGTGGCGGCTCTGTGTGTGGTTGTGATGAGCTTATCTGTCGTTATGCTCAATCGTTACCGGTACGGGCAGAGCCACCGTGCGCCTCTTCTCAAGAAGGCTAATAAGACCAACAATAAGAATAAGAAATTCAGTGAGAGTGAGAATGACGCTGTGAAACTGCATAAGTTGATTTCCTTTCCGTTTGAGCATACTGAAACGAAAAGCGCCTCCCGATTGGGAGGCGCTCTGTGCTTTCGTTGCTACGCCGTCAACCCAACCGGGTCTATCTCCTGTGACCAATAAGGCCAAGAAGGGTAATGACGACAATAATAAGGCTGCGATACGTCAGATGATCAGACATTTGAATAGTTTCTAAGGCATCTGGCCGGATATTAGGCAACACTTTATCATGTTTTGGGGGGGCGTGTCAACCCCCAATTCCAAAATAACCCCAAAGATCAGATCAATTTCCTCTGATCATCAGATCAAGTCTTCCGGGGATAGGTTCCGAGAACACGCAGTTCAGTCGCCATTTCTCCCAGGTGCTGCAAGGCCAGTTGACCCGCCCCTTCATACTGGCTGCCGATAAAATCGAGGTAAAAATGATACTGCCATTGCGAGCCAGGGATAGGCCGCGACTCAATCTTGGTGAGGTCAATATCCCGCAGCGCGAAGCACGCCATGGCTCGGAACAGCGCAGCCGGTAGGTTATGCAGCGCAAACACAATCGAAGTCTTTACATCGCCGCTTGCCACGAGCGGCTCACGTGCTAGCAACAGAAACCGCGTGAAGTTGTTCGGGTCATCCTCAATCCCCTGTTCAAGGATATTCATGTCATATACTTCGGCGGCCAGTTTGCTGGCGATAGCAGCGGCATCTCTGGCCCTGCTGTCCCGCAGATCGCGCACACTGCCCGCTGTATCGTAGGCAGCTTCGGTTTCTACCCCCAGCTTCCGCAGAGTCCCTTCGCACTGCGCCAGTGCCTGCGGATGCGACCGCACGATCCGCACATCCGTCAACGCCACACCCGGCGCAGCGATCAAACAGTGTTCCACCCGAAGTTGGGTTTCTCCCACAATCCAGAGTTTGTGCCGTTGCAGCAAATCGTAGTTGCGGTGAATGCTGCCTGCCAGCGAGTTCTCAATCGGAACCAGCCCATGATGATCGTTTCCTGTTTGCACTTCTTCGAAGACCTCATCGAAGGTTCGGTGTGGAATGGTTTCAATCTCCGTACCCAGCGCAGCACGAGCCGCCAGTTCCGAATAAGCGCCATGCTCCCCCTGAAAACCAACACGATTTACCAATGACGATGCCCTTTCCATAACCGTTAGATACGCCTGTTTCGCAAAATCGTCCGCAGGGTCACACTCACCCCATGCGCTCGCAGAGATTCCAACAGTCTTTCCAGCCAGAAAAATCGCTCTCTGGCAGTGAGAATCTTATGCAGCGAAGCAGTTGACCGCAGGCTGCGTGGCTGATGCTCGGCAAGAGTCTGTGTTAACTCTGCATAGTCGTACCCCATCCTGGCGAGCAAATCCGAACCAAGCGCCTCTAAATAATCCTGGGAAGCTCGCCAGAACTGCGGATCATCCAGAGCGCCTTTCCATTTGTCCAGACTTTCCGTGCTGGGTCGTTGATGTTTGTGAACGCTGACGTGATCGCCCAGTCCCCATTTCTCCCACTCAACACGGCCATACTCGATCATTTCAGGAACAAATGGTATGCCAAGCCAATCGCACAATCGCTCGAATTCTGTTTCCGGAGAAAGCGCCAGTTGTTCATAATTCACCTGTAGCGCCTGTTTGCCAAGATTGGCAAGACTATCAACAAGCAAAGATGGCGCATCCAACAGATCCGCTTTGTAACGATATATCCTGTACCACGATCCCTTTTTTAAATTGGTACTCGATAACAATACAGAGAGTGGGTTGCGCAGCAGGATGATAAACTTCGCTTCAGGGAATAGTCTGGCTAATTCAGGAATGATGTAGTAGTAACGCGGTGTTTTATCCAGAAAGAACTGTTTGCCTTCAGGAAGAGCCTGTTGATACAGATAGGCATACATTCTCCGCATGCCTTCATAGTAATCCTCTTCACGATTTGGCAATAAGGCGATGAAACTCTTCAACCCTCTGTTCGCTAACTCAGCTCTATACTCTGCTTCATAACCTCTGTGGCGCATTGGATACAGGGGGTGCAGCAGAATCCAGGGTTCTTCCGCGGTTTGAATCAGCGGGTGCGATCCCAGAATTCGCTGAGTCATCGTAGACCCCGAACGCGGCTGCGAAATCAGAAAGATCAGATGTTGCCCTTGAAGTGTAATAGTCATGTCGTAACCAACATCCTTGATAAAAACCTTCGGGATAGTCTCGACGATGCGGCATTGCTAACATCTTTATATCGATGATGAGATCTTCCGTCCGACAAGTAGGGTTGCTCTTGTCAACGGTAGTCCCAAATCCCGTGTCACAAAACTCTCCTTTTTGCTTGTTTCCTGATGCGTTTCCAGTCGCCGAGTCTGATAGTCCGCAACCATTCACATACGAATTTTGGTGGCACATCTAGGAACAGAATACACGAATGTGCGCCCTATGAAAACACAAAGCGGCATGCTGACGAAATCGCCAGTATGCCGCCTGATAGAATACGGTGAACTACTATGAGACTTTTAGTTCGCCTCGTTTTAGAAGCTCAAGCTCTGCTTCGAGGCGTTTTCGTTCCTCGGCTACTGCTCCTTTGAGATCAGCGACCATGTCATCGGCCCGATTTTGAAACTGATCGCGAATCTCATCCCCGGATGCCGGGGCCACCATGATCCCCGCAATCACGCCAACCACAGCGCCCATCACGATTCCAGCTAGAAAATTGAAAAACTTCTGCATAGCAACCTCGCATCGAATTGTTCTGGCTCATGAATCTCCAGTACGCATTTATTATAACATTGTTTCAGGAGTGAATCGCAATCGAATTCTTTGAAATCTACAAATCCTCTCCGGGAAATCAGACTCTACTGATCGTATTTCATTTATGTTGCAATTCTGTGGATGGACATTTCTGTGTGGTATATTGAACTTAGTTGCCAGCAGATTGTGGGGTGTGGCAGCAGATTGATAATGGGGTTCGTGCAGTCTGTATGTTACAGAGTTTGGATACAACAATGTCTACAGACGATCTTCAACCGCACTCGCGGACGAAAAAGGAAACTGACAAATTTACGAAAGAGCCTGAGGCAGCAGCAGTGCAGGGTGGGGAAGGCGATGCTGAACAGCAAGAGGAGGGTACGTCCACGCATCAGCTACGTATGCTGCCCAAACTTGCCACGGATATCAAGCCCTGGCGTGTTATTTTTCAAACCCTCAGCGCAGATTCTAAGGTGGTTGGTGTTGATGTAGAGGCGATTGCAGTAGTAGGTCGCTCTGACTCATCAGCCAACATTATGCCTGATCTTGACCTTGACCCACATGGTGGGAAGTCCTTTGGAGTTTCACGGCGGCACGCCATCTTGCTTCCTACAGGGGATGGTTTGTGCCTAATCGACCTCGACAGCACCAATGGAACCTGGATCAATGGTGTGTACCTTCAGCCGGGCCAAAAATATCGCTTGCGCAGCGGCGACCGCGTTGAGTTCGGGCGATTGCGATTGGCGGTACGAGTAGTCGGCGCTATGCTGCAAGGTGGCACTGCCGATGATGAAACCGCCGTGACGCGTCCCAAGCCACAGCGACGGTAGAATACCATCTGAGAAACATGCAGGGCACGCTCACTCGCGTGCCTTTTGCGTTTGTGGTTCCTGATGCGCTTTAATTGGGATGCATACCATTTGATCTTCACAGGAGATTTGCCTTGTACGCCGAGCGATTAAGCCGCTTACAGTCTGAACTGCGCCAGCGTCAGATCGATTGCCTTGCCCTGATCCCTGGCGCAAATATGCGGTACATGACGGGGTTGGATTTTCACTTAATGGAGCGCCCTACCATCGGATTCTTCCCCAAGGACTCGAAACCAGTGTTCGTTCTAGGTGCGCTCGAAGTTCCTCGCATAAAGGCGGCTATCGAGTCGGGATCATTGTATGAGGCTGACGTTGTCTCTTATACGGATGCCGAAGGCCCTGACCTTGCTTATGAACAGGCCATGATGGGTCTCCCAGAGATTCAACGTTATGCGGTGGAATACCTCACCATGCGCGTGATGGAAATCAAGATTGTCCAACGGCATGTTCCCGTGGCAGCGATGCAGGATGCTGGGCCTGTGATGGATGTGCTCCGTCTCCGCAAAAGCTCGGAGGAAGTAGCCGCGATGCGTCGGGCCATTGCGATCAGTGAGGGCGCTCTCGAAGATGTGCTAGGACGGCTTAAACTAGGGATGACGGAACGCGAAATCGCGAACATGTTGACGCTCGCTCAGTTGGAAGCAGGCGGCGGCGTTGTTCCCTTCGAGCCGATTGTTCTCATTGGCCCGAATGCTGCTCTGCCGCATGGGACGCCCGGCAGCCGGCCTCTGAAGAACGGTGAGGTGCTTCTCATCGATTTTGGTACGACCAGCGGCGGCTATATATCAGACATTACCCGGACATTCTTTGTAGGCCAGCCTTCAGAGAGGGATCGCGCAGTCTATGAAGCTGTACTGGCAGCGAATGAGGCAGGACGGGCCGCTTCAGCACCTGGGGTATCCTGCCAGGATGTGGATCGCGCAGCACGAGCAGCAATTGATGACGCGGGCTACGGGGAGTATTTCATTCACCGAACAGGTCACGGGATTGGCATGGAGGGTCACGAAGGCCCCTATATTCGTGAAGGAAACCCCCTCCCCCTGGATCCGGGCATGGCGTACACTATTGAACCAGGCATTTACCTTGCCGGGGAGATTGGTGTCCGCATTGAAGATAATCTCGTGGTCACAGAAACAGGGGTTGAGATACTAACAACTTTCCCACGTAATTTGCGAACGCTCGATTTGTAAATGGTATAGAGCGTATCCTGTGCTGACAATTCTCTTACATGCCGATGTTCTGATCGACCGCAGCACGCTGGTGGTGCGTCTTCCCGATGCCTGGGCTGCCGTACTTTCCGCTGAACAAGGGGGGAAGTTCGAAGCATGGCGAATGGCTTATCATAAGGTGGTAGGAGATTGGGCCAGCTACTGGGATGACCTTGATCTGAACGAGGATGACTCGCTGGCTCAGTGGCGCGAGGGTCGTTGGCGCATTGTGAGGGCCATGTTTAGGGTATCCCGGCGGGATGCTCCGTCATCGGATCAAATGGCGCA
>JAHEME010000175.1 GCA_024643825.1 Chloroflexota bacterium
AATGTGACATCTTACAGCCTCCATCAACCCAGTGATATGCTTCGAAGTAACCTTACTGATTTTGACTCGCAGTGTCAAGCAAATTCCGCTCGCGAATGCGAACCCTCTACTTATGGAACACAGTTCCGACCCTAGAAAGGGATGCTCTCAAATCCATCACAACTTCATTGCTTTTTATTGGCGGGGAGGCAAACTGGCGTCACCGAATAATTGTCCCATAAGCCCCGCCTGAGCAGCATCACTGCTGGCCGGGCGGCACCGCCCACTACCAGCCCATTCTTGCATTCGCCGAATTCGCTCGCTGGCAGTCTTACTAAGTGGCACAGTCAAACCCATCGCCCGAAGAATATCTTCTGTCCCAAACTCACGTCGTTGATCAAACGCAAAGTGCATGGCTTCGTAAATCGCCTGTTCTATTTCAGCTCCGCTGAACCCTTCACTCTGAAAAGCCAGTGCATCCAGATCAAAGTCACGCAGACGATTAGGTCTTACTTTGCCAAGATGCACCGAAAAGATCTCCCGACGCTCTCGATCACTGGGAAGATCAATGAAGAAAATCTCATCGAACCGCCCTTTCCTCAGAACCTCGGAAGGAAGCGACTCGACCGAATTCGCCGTCGCAGCGATAAAGACTGGAGCGGTCTTTTCTTCCATCCAGGTCAAGATCGTGCCAAAAACCCGCGCGGATGTCCCTGAATCGCCGACAAAGCTTGATCCGAGTCCTGCGAAGCCTTTATCCAATTCATCCAGGAACAGAACACACGGTGACATGGCTTCCGAAATACGTATCATTTCACGAGTCTTGGCTTCACTCTCCCCTACCAAACCTCCCATCAAACGGCCTATGTCGAGGCGCAGTAACGGAAGCTGCCAGAGACTAGCCGTAGCCTTGGCTGAGAGCGATTTCCCTGTTCCCTGAATTCCAATCAGCAAAATACCGCGCGGGTTAGGTAGCCCATAGTCGCGCGCTTCTGAAGTAAATGCGGCTGCACGCTGCTCAAGCCAACCTTTCAGGATATCAAGCCCTCCGATATCCTCAATTGATTCGGTGGAAGGCCAGAACTCCAGCACCTCGGTTCGCCTTATGTGCTGCTTCTTCTCTTCTAGGATTAACGGTATAGCACGCTCATCCAGACGACCATAGCTGGCAACGGCTCTCGCTAGACCAAGGCGTATACGAGTCATCATGAGACCCTGGCAAGCTTTAAGCAGCGCATCTCGGCTTCCAGCAGACAGCCTTACTTTTACCTGTTCAAGCAGCGAATCTAACTCACTATCGATTTCTTGAGCCGAAGGGGGTTTCAGGTCAAGGACTGTGATCTCTTCTGCCAAATCTGTTGGAATACGAAGACTTGGCGCAATGATTACGATCGTTTTCCTGCTCGTGCGAAGTTCCCGACTGACATTTCGAATCTTACGAGCTACCCCTATATCGTCCAGAAACCGATGGAAATCACGAAGGACAAAGACGGCTGGAATATCAGGACGGGCCTTCTCAATTTCACCTAGTGCATTAACGGGATTTCCCGGATGCCTACCCAGATCGCCATCGAAGCCATTCACAAAATCCCAGGTATATACTTCCCGCGCGGGAGTTCCTTGTTGAGCAACATAGGATACCAGATGCTCCGCCCGTTCTTCTTCGGGGGTGGGCACATATATGACTGGATAGCTAGACCGAATTAGAAGATCTAGTTCGTGCTCAAAAACCATGAACCTGATTCCTCACACCAGCGAACGTGCTTTTCTCCAGATGATTATACTATAGGCGGCTCTCCGTCTCGAATACTATTGGTCTCGTTTGGGCTTATTGCTACAAATCTCAGAACCTGAATGTCTTATTCAAGTAGCTTGCCTCTTCATGAAATCAAAGCAAATCTCAATACCATGACAAACCCCCGCAGGCACAAGTTGAACACATCTGTGAGAAACCTGCCCTGCACAACAGCTTCTTTGTCGATGCGATTTCTGGGATGTATAATTGCGCACGAATTGCAATTGTTTGTCCGGAAACCGTGCCTCGAAGGAGCACCAGTGAAGCTTCATGAATATCAATCCAAGTTTCAGTTTGCCGATTTCGGAATTCCAGTCCCCCAAGGTCAGGTCGCCGCAACTCCCCAGGAAGCATTTCAGATAGCAAAAGAAAGTAATGGCCCGGTCGTCGTCAAGGCCCAGGTACTCGTTGGAGGGCGCGGCAAGGCCGGAGGTGTCAAGCTTGCTCGAACACCAGAAGAAGCCGAAAAGTATGCAGGCGAAATCCTGGGAATGCAGATCAAGGGCCTGACGGTCAAAAAGGTTCTGATCGATCCGGCTGCCAAGATCAATCACGAGATTTACCTTGGGGTGACAACCGACCGTGCAGCACGCCGAACCGTGATGATCGCTTCAGCGGCAGGCGGAGTTGATATCGAAGAAGTGGCCGCAACCACCCCTGAAAAGATCATCCGGGTTCATGTCGATCCCTTCCTTGGACTTCGGGACTATCAAGCTCGCGATATCGCAGGTATGATTGGCCTCCCTCGTGAAACATGGAGACAGTTTATTGAGATTGCCAAGGGCCTTTACCAGGCTTACCTGGAAAGCGATGCTTCTCTGGCAGAGATTAATCCGCTCGTAGTCACCGGTGATGGCGACCTGCTGGCAGTGGACGGCAAGATGGTTCTGGACGATAACGGCCTTTTCCGCCACCCCATCCTCGCGGAAATGCGAGATATCGACGAAGAGTCCCCCTCTGAATTCCAGGCACGCCAAGCTGGACTCAGCTATGTTGACCTCGACGGTGAAATTGGCTGCATGGTCAATGGGGCCGGGCTAGCGATGGCAACCATGGATATGATCAAGTTGTTTGGGGGCGAACCTGCTAACTTCCTTGACATCGGCGGGGGCGCACAGTCTGAGAAGGTCGCGGTTGCACTTCGGATTATCCTTTCAGATAAGAATGTAAAGGCCGTGTTGTTTAATATCTTCGGGGGGATCACCCGCTGTGATGAAGTAGCGCGCGGCATTCTTACTGCGCTGGAAGAAATTCAAGTAGACATTCCTATGGTTGCGCGTCTGGTAGGAACGAATCAGGAAGAAGGACGCGCTATTCTAGCAGAAGCGAAGATGACGACAGCGGCGACACTTGCAGAGGCCGCTCAGAAGGCCGTCGCAGCCGCCCATTCAAAAGCATAAGGAAAGACGAGAAACCATTGTGAGCATTCTGGTTGACAAGAACACCCGGCTAGTAGTTCAGGGGATGACGGGTCGTGAAGGGGCTTTTCACACGGAGCAAATGATCGAGTACGGAACTAATGTTGTGGGTGGCGTAACTCCGGGCAAGGGCGGAGAATGGATCGGAAAAATCCCGGTGTTCGATACTGTGCGCTCTGCTGTAGAGACGACAGGTGCAAATTGCTCAATCATTTTTGTGCCAGCGCGCTTTACGCCAGACGCAATCTATGAGGCTGCCGATGCAGGAATTCCTCTGATCATTGCTATCACCGAAGGTGTGCCTATTCTGGACATGATTCAGGTACGAGCATCTTTGGATCAAAAAGGAACACGTTTGATCGGGCCAAATT
This sequence comes from Chloroflexota bacterium, assembly GCA_024643825.1. Lineage (GTDB taxonomy): Bacteria > Chloroflexota > Anaerolineae > Aggregatilineales > UBA3940 > JAHEME01. The sequence goes on from JAHEME010000175.1 coordinate 3,564, forward strand.
GTCCCGGCCTATTGACTCCAGGAGAAGCAAAGGTGGGGATTATTCCAGGCAATATCGGAACCCCAGGAAGTATCGGAATTGTGTCCAGGTCGGGGACATTAACGTATGAGGTGCTCAATGCACTCACCCACCGGGATATGGGTCAATCAACATGCGTAGGCATCGGAGGCGATCCGATCAATGGGACTAGCTTCATTGACTGTCTGCGCATGTTTGAAGAGGACCCTGCCACCGAGAGCGTGGTGATGATCGGCGAAATCGGCGGGACTGATGAAGAGAAGGCAGCGCGGTATATTGCCGATTCCATGACAAAGCCAGTTGTCTCGTTTATTGCTGGTCGCACAGCCCCTCCAGGCAAACGAATGGGCCACGCAGGTGCCATCGTCGAAGGAGGAACCGGCAGCGCTGAAGACAAGATCAAAGCACTTGAAGCCGTTGGTGTGCGGGTTGCAGATCATCCAGAACAAATTCCAGATTTACTAACAAAGTAAATTAGAACTTGAGGCCCGGTGTACTACCGGGCCTTAAGCCCCTTCCAATCATCCCTCATTGATTCGCCGCATACCATGCCTGACGCAGACAATCTTGCGGGTTGCCCTCGTTTGGCCCCGTTCCAGGAGACAGACACTTGAACCAAACCTCTGGATCAGCACCCTGCGCTTGGACAAAACTCTTGGCGGAGTTACATTCGCTGAGATTATCCGCTTGCTGGCAATAGTCGAAGCACCCTGCCCCACTCTGGAAAATACAAGTCAGTGGAGGCAGCGCAAGCTCAGGCGCGACCCTGGTAGGGGTTAGCGTCAGAGTAGCGGTTGGAGTTTCTGTCGCAGGGGGTGTAACCGTTGGTGTTGGAGTCTTCGTAGCTAATCCAGGTATGTTGATTGGCTCACCTCGAAGAATTGGAGATATCAACACCAGCAAAAGAACTAATACGATACCAGCGAGCACAAACCCGCCAATCCAGAGTAGTGCTTGGCTGGAACGCGGAGAGTCTGCGGAGTCAGCTGTCCGAGATGACCCCATGCTGCGTGAGTCGTTATTCAGCCTGGCCCGTGCTGACGCCGCACGCCCTCTCGCTCGTGATACCGCATCACTCTCACCGAGATCAAAGGAATCGTCATAGGAACCAGATTGGCTTCCAGAAGATGACTGTGACTGCCCCCCTCCTTTTCGAATCTCATCAATGCGGTTTTTAGCCTCTTCCTGCTCATCTTCAGGTCTGAGATAGTCATTACTCATAATTTCTCCATCCTCTAGATCCTATTCTTGATGACAAACGCAGCGCAATCGTTCCTAGTTACTGCAATTGAAACCTCATGGTATTCAGTACAGGAATTAGCAATTCCTGAGGGCACTGACTTCCACCATAACTCACATGGAGAAGACGATTTCTCCCCAGCAAGGTGGAAAAAATCGCCCCTGTTTCTCCACTTTCCCCCACCCACGAAAACCCCAGGAGAGAGGTTTCTCCAAGCGCCTGCTCTTGTATAGATGAAAGGTAATTGAGATCGCTCCGAGTTGCAAATTCTGCATTTCGAATGGCAAGATGATCCTGCGCAGAAGATTCACTAGCGACATAAATCAAGATATGGCAAATTGTGGTTGAAGATGCCCAATCTGGTCTTAAAGAAATAGCACGCCCTGGTGTTGTGTTAAGAGTGCCAGCCAAACCACCGTCGATATTGAGAATAACCCATGTACCGGGAGCCGCGATGCAGAACTCTTCTCGCGAATGAAGTACACTACCATCTGGGACTGGGCATTCACCGGTTCGGTTAGCCGCTGGTGTTCCGCCAGAAACAACATCGGGAGTTGGCAGGGGGGCTGGTGTAGATGTGGGCACAAAAGGCAATGTCGCAACTCGTACAGCAGTCGCTTCTGTGTCCGCTTGCAACGTTTGCACAAACTCCGAATTCACCGTGCTTTCTAGATCGGGAGTTCCCAGTTGTTCTGGAAGAAGAGAAGGTGAATCCCGTATGCAACCCATTACAATACCAGTGACGAAAATCGGCCCCAGCAGACGAACCGAATACCCAAGCCAAAGTTGCTTCATGACGCAATGTTACCGCATGTCCGTCTCTCACAGCAATGCTTGCAGAGGCAATTTATCGCCGCTAAAATTCGGTGCTTTCCGGGTATCTAGCTTATGGTAACATCCCTCAAAGTTCATCTGCGTGGAATAGATCGTGGCCTCCTGCTTGCGATTATCTTGTGTCTCATTGCTGCATGGCCCTTTCTTCTGCGAGCATCGCTTCCCAGGGAAACAGATACAGAACTACATGTATTCCGAGCATCTGAACTCGGATATGCAATCCGTGGCGGTGATCTTTATCCTCGTTGGGCGCCCGACTTTTACTACGGTTATGGCTATCCGATTTTTAATTACTATGCACCTCTTACCTATTATCTTGCCAATCTTGTTTCCCTTGCTATCCCCGGCGGCGCAGTACTCGGAGTTAAAGCCGTTTACATCCTCGGCTTTCTGGGTGCAGGGGTTGGAATGTACAAACTTGGCAGCCTGGAAAATGGGAGTATTGGCGGGTTAATTGGTGCGAGCAGCTACTTGTTTGCTCCATACATATACATGATCGACCCACATCTGCGCGGTGATCTGGCTGAATTCTTTGCACTTGGGCTGGCACCGATTATGTTCTGGCTTTATACCGTCCACATGCATACGCCCTCAAGAAGGGCGGCGGTGTGGGCTTCTCTTGCAATAGCCGCGGTCGTCCTGACTCATAATCTTTTGGGCATCCTCTTCTTTGCACTCCTCATAGCATACGGGACATGGTCGATTATCTGGTCAGCGAAAAAAAGGAAA
>JAHEME010000176.1 GCA_024643825.1 Chloroflexota bacterium
GTGCAGAACTCGGCTAATCTTTTTTCGGAGAGGTTCCCTCGGCCATCAAGGTCTCCCATTCGCGGCTCGTCTGCACATGCGAGTCGGGCCTTATACTCAGTTTCCGTCTTGGCAAACCCACGGGACATGGACCAGAGAGATGCTCCGTTCACGTCACATGCGCGGAGCATGGCGTCTAACGAAATTCGCGCCACTCTCCCGTTTCCGTCTAGAAAAGGATGAATCCACACTAGGCGGTGATGAGCGGCAAAGGACGCCAATATTCCATCAAGCTTTTTGATTCCTCCTTTTTTGGCCCACTCAAGTCTTAGGCCGTAAACCTTGGCGAAGCGTTCCATGAAGAGGTCCAGAGTGTTTGATTTCGGTGCTACATGTATCCCCACTTGCACATCTCGATCACGGAATTTCCCAGGTTCCATATAGCTTCCATCTTTGAGCCTTAGCATTTCTTGTGGCAAGTGTTCGCAGAATTGACGATGAACTTCGAGGAGAAAAGGGCTCAAGGATTGTTGGTCGAGCACCTGTGATTTTGCCCATTGGTCTGCCTTGATGTGGGCGAATGCAAGGCTTTGCAGGTTCCTTTGCTCGCTTTTGTCCTTGGCTTCCGAAAGTGCTTTCGCAATGTCGATCGGCAGAGTATGGTGCCCCTCGATTAGGTTGGAGTAATAGCAGTTCATCCCTGAGACGAGCTCAGAGAGGCTTCTCGCCGTAGCAGGGACAAGGGCCGCATCCAAGCGCGCTGATGCCTCGGACAATTCGTGAGCCAGCCCTATTAATTGTTCATAGACAGGCCGGGAGCTGTCTATGATTAGTGGTTCCATTTGACGGGGGTTGTCATATAGTTCTGTCATGTCGAATACCTATATGTGCCGATAATAATTCCGATTATATTCTCATAATATCAATATGATATGCTATTTGAGCAATTAATTTTTGCCGATGTTGTTGCCGATGTTGTTGCCGATGTTGTTGCCGATGTTGTTGCCGATGTTGTTGCCGATGTTGTTGCCGATGTTGTATTAGTATAATCAGCTAGTTATTGATTATTGTGGCCAGAAAGGAGCCGATATTATTGCCGATTATTGCGTTATCGGACTAAATGCAAAATGATAAAATCCGACAAACATGCCAAAAAGGCGCCCAAAATTGCACTGTTTGGTTGAACTTCCATCAAAATGGGTCGATTCCGCCCAGCTCGAGCAAGCACTGTCGGCTAGTGGAGGGCCGCACGGAGGCAGCTTTTACTCTGTGACGTTCCGCTTCCCGAAAAACTGTAAGGTAATGGTTGATGCCGGAGTTCGTTTGCTGGCCTTGGCGAATCAACTTGACTTTTCAACTCGCCGTGTTGCGCTGGAGTTTGACGAAGGTGAGGCTGGAACAATGGGTTATTTAAACCGCATGGGGTTCTTTGACCATTTGGCCGGCCAAGTAATCGTTCGCCCTTACCGGCCCCCATTCTCCGGCGCTAAGATTTACGGGGGGTCTAATAAAGATTTAGTTGAGATTGCAAGGATCAGTCCAGACAATCGTGACCAAGATTTGCCCACCCGGCTTTCGGAGGCGGTGGCAAGCGCCTTAGGTACTCGGGGAGATGTAAAAACCCTAAAAGATGCCATCTGGACTGTCTTTGCAGAACTCATCGACAACATATTTGCACACAGCGCTACTGTTCTTGATGGGTACGCGGCTATGCAGCTTTATCGGAACGGTAAGAGCCTTCAGGTGGTGGTTTCTGATAGTGGGCAAGGAATCATGAATACCCTCCGCCCGACTATCCAAAGCCAGTTTCCGGCCCTGGCCGATCTGTCGGATACAAATTTACTAGTCGAGGTTTTCCGCCAGGGGATATCAAGACATGGGCCTGATCGAGGGTGCGGTTTGAAGGGGAGTGCCGCAAAGGCTATGAAGTACAACGCTGACCTCGAAGTGAGGTTGCCAGAGTCGCGCGTCGTTCTTGTCCCTGCAAACGGTATCTACAAAGCGAATACCGCCTATTGTTTTGGTCGACAAACGCTCCTTTGGGGTACCCATATTGGCTTCCGTTTCCACCTTGACAGCTAGCCTATATTCTGATTCAATGAAGATAATGAACGAGAATAAGGCCACAATTCGACTGCGAGAATTAATGGGTGGCCCGTATGGATGGGGCCGAGACCAAGGCCGAGAAGTATTTCAACAATTGCTCAAGAAGGTAGAAGCCAGCCCCGGAAAGTCAGTAATCGAGGTCTCAATGAAGGACGTGGAGCGAACCGATATTTCATTTGCTTCAGAAACAGTAGTCGAAATTGCTAAACGCTATCGTGGCAATAAAGGGTTTTATCTAGCTAACGTTATTGATGAGGACTTGTTAGAAAACTGGGAGGCTGCTGCTGCTAGAAAGGGGCAGCCACTTATGGTTTGGGATGGAAAGAAAGGGCGCGTTATTGGTGTACAGCCAAGCCAAGGAACTGCGAGTGCTTTTGAATATGCGATCGGTCGAGTCAGTGTAACCGCCTCTGAAGTAGCCAACGCTCTTGATCTTCAGATCACGAACGCGAGTAACAAACTGAAGCAGCTATGGGAACAAGGTTTTTTGCTTCGGCGCCAGGAAACCGCAGAATCAGGAGGCGTTGAGTTCCGATATTACGCCGTGAAGTAGCCACGGTTTTTTTTGAGCTCTGGTTCATTGGTTTCATTGAACCAGATTATTGAAGAGAAGTTTTTGATTTATGACTCTTTAAAGAAAGGAAGTTAGAGATGGCAAAGAATCCACCCATTGGCGACGGTCACCGTAAAGGTGCGGTTAAACAGGTCTCCCAGGCCTTCAATCCACAGAACGAGCGATGGGTAAAGCGTGATACGGAAACCGGAAGATTTATCGGTCAAAAGGCCGATTCGGCCCCATTTAAGGGGGTGCGCAAAGAGAAATAATCTTACTTACTCGACAATAGTATTTTGTAAACGTAACCAATTAGAGATGAAAGGACAGAAAATGTCTCAAGGATCAAACGAACAACCTGGTGATAAAGAGCACGATTTTCAGATTTTTGTGAATTCGCGGCCTCGTAAAGTAGCCGGACCCAAAATTTCCTTTGGGGAAGTCCTCCAACTGGCTGGTTTCGATACTAATAGCCAGGATTTAGGTCTTTATGACGTTGAATGGGTACACGGGAACAGAGCGGGAAGCCTCACTCCGGGGCAAAGTGTAGAACTGGAAAATGGGATGCGATTCGATGCAGGAAAATCTAACCGTTCTTAGTCCGGATATTCGGCAGTTGGTTGAGGATGGTTATGCAGTCACAATCGAAGGCCAATATTTGATCGTTGATAATATTCCTTACGTTCCATCTGCCGGTGTGATTGCGCGGGGCGCAATCATTTCCGCTTATAAGGAGGTGGAAGGGGTCGGGAAGGTTGATGGAGACCATGCGGTTTGGTTTACCGGCTCGATTCCCTGCTTCGCAGATGGCCGTTCTCTTTGTGAAGCTATGGTGGCCGATACAAACCAGCAGATGATTGCTGGTCGTCAGGTCCTGTGTAGGTTATCAAACAAGCCAAACCCTATCGGGGACATGCTTGATAACTTTTACAACAAAATGATGCACTACATTCGTAAGCTGACTAGCTATGCGCGGGCGATTGACAACAGCGTGAGTGCGAGTGGGCAAGGAAGTTTTTATTACCGCCAAAAGCCATCGGTCTTTTTCTACCCTAACGCTGCGATTGCGCGTTCTGGTCTAGATGCTTACGAAAAAAAGCTTGAAGTGGGCAAGGTTGCGATAGTTGGTACAGGAGGGACTGGCGCTTTTATTCTAGACGCCGTGGCCAAGACTCCGGCCTCCGAAATTCATCTATTCGATGATGACATTATCGAGTCGCACAATGCTTTCCGGATCCCTGGGGCCCTAACAATTGAGCAGGCTCATAGCGGTTCGCATAAGACTGAATTTCTCAGTCAGCTATACGGTTCTATGAGAGTAGGGATTTTTGGTCACCCCATCCGGATTGACTCTGACAATGTCCGTCTATTAAACGACTGTAATTTTGTTTTTATTGCGATCGATGATGGTCCGTCACGAGGCCTCATTGCGCGCCATCTCGCTGCAAAAGGTATCCCTTTTATTGATGTTGGGATTGGCGTAGACAAGGTTGTCGAAACCGTCCAATTGCATGGGCGAGCACGAGTTACCCTTGTTACAGCCGAAACAACTCATGTTGTTGATAGCTTGCCGATAGCGGATGATCGTGAAGAAGCGGTGTACAACAATATTCAACTGGCGGAACTAAACGCCATCAATGCGATGCTAGCAGTCATTAGGTACAAGCAATATCTAGGTTTTTATACGGACGAAGCTAATGCTGATGTATTGAAGTACAAGTCTTCGTGGAGTCGTATAGTTCTTTGAGATCGGAGTCAGAATGAAAATTAAAGAACTGAGGCCAGTGTTTGTTGACCACCTGCCAGAGAGTCTGGAGGAAGGGGTGTTATATATCAGTGAGGAATTTGCTATAGCTGGGCACAAATGTTGTTGTGGATGTGGTGAGGAGGTTATTACACCTTTGAATAATGCTCAGTGGCATATTCAAAAAAAAGGAGGGAAGGTAAACCTGTACCCTTCAATCGGAAACTGGAAATTCGCGTGTAAGTCGCATTACTGGATTAGAAAGAATCGTGTAATTGGTTCTTTCAAAATGAATGAGCGAGAAATTGGGGAAATAAAAATACGCGATCGAGTTGATAAAGACGAATTTATTCGGAGACATAATGAATATGTATCGCAAGACCCTTGCCTCAGGGCAAATACGAATCAAGCAAATTTCGTTAGCTCATTAGTTAGTCGTATTAAGAAATGGCTGAGTGGGCGGTAGGTGGGAAATGAAATGTTTTCCTCTGGATGAGAAGTCCTCCTTTCAGGCGCTTGGTCAAACACCTGCGCTTCTTTCCAGTAAGTCTGTAATTTTTGTATTACAAACAGGCATGCCAGACGTTGAGTGGCTTCTCGACAAGATCGAATCACAGGATGGCTGGTTCCGATTTCCACCTTATCTAAGCAACGTCATTACAAATCTCAAAATAGAAAATTACCCGCTTCTGTATTCAAGCGAGTCGGCTATAGTCAACATGCTAATGAAGGGTTTCTTGGACGATGAACAGATAATGGAATTCAACGCGGAACTCGAAGCGGCCAGCCCCGAGGATGGGAGTGAATTTGTTGGGGCGCTCATGGAGGGGCTTGATCAGGCAATTGAGCAAATAGAGATTCCGAAGACGCCCCAACAGCAGAAAGAAGCACTGGCTCGTTTTAATGCGATGTCACCCGAAGAGCAAAAAGAAAGCGTTCGGGTGTCGCAGCATTTTTTCTGTTTTTTCTTCGCTAGCTTTTATCAGAACCTGTCAGTGATGGTTCATGGTGAAAAGCTCACTTCATTAGTGGTTCAAGCCCAGACTGGTAACGATGAGGCTTTCGTCAAGGCTGTTCAGATTGATCGCCGCATTCTGACTTCAATCCCTTATTTCAGGGAGCGCTACGCGAGAGCCCAAGATGAAGCTAACAGCGGGTTTTATGATCTGCTTTCCTATCGCTTGAGTCGTCCGCCATACAGAGGAAAGATCAGGTACAAGTCACTCTGGCTGGCGTTTTCCATCTTGGATCAAGCCGGCCTGCTCGTTACCCTACCGCATCGTGAAATTCTAGAGATGTGCGATGAGGCGGGGGTCGGCGGCTTCTCTAATCGAGTTCAGGACGTGAATCATCTTTCCCGACGCATCAAAGAATATCGCGAGTTTCAGAAACGAGGTCTTACGTCCACCCCCTGAAAATATTTTTCGGGGGGTCGGTCTTTTGAGTTCCGGTTTACAAAATCCATATCCATTCCAGGAAGCCTTGTTGGCACGCTGGTACTTCATTTGGAGTGGATATGGAAACCCGAGAAACAGAAAGCAGTTCCGACGACGAACGGGGGCGGGCTAGCGCATGCGCAGCCGCCCCCGGCACGGAGCCGGAAAAGGATGCGACGCTTAGTAACACAGCATCCAATAAATGCAATCCAGGGGAGATAAGCTTTGTTCCTCTTCGTTGGGGGGTGGATAGTCTCTACCTCTCCTACCCTGGCATGCTGGCGGACTCAACCTTCCGCAAACTAGAAGCCCTCAAGAAAACCGCACAATCCGACCTGGAAGCGGACCAGATGACCGCGCAGTATCCGGTCGGGGATCATCTCTTCGAGGTCAAGGACAAAGGCTCCGGCCTTTTCTCCTACATCCTCAGAGATAACGCCTATCGGATATCCCTTTCCCGCCCTAAGACTGGCTCGGTCCCGATGGCCTATGTCCAAGTGTCGAGTGGCTTGCTTGCGGCCTATAGCCCCTTGCAGGCCGAATCGATGTTGAGCGCG
>JAHEME010000177.1 GCA_024643825.1 Chloroflexota bacterium
GCACATTGCGCGTTTGCTGCTCCGCTTGCCTCAGTTGCTTGATCTCTGGTTCAGTCAGTTGAAATTGTCGTTTTGCCATGCCTCTATTCTATATCAGGTATAGTCGTTTTGGTTTATCCATAAGTTGATTTCTGCAAAACAGGGAGATGGGTAAAGGTTGTCATCTACCTGTTTTTTTTAATCCACTCTAAGTGGATTGCTCCCCACTACCCACCGCCAATATTGCTAACCCGCCATAGGACTGCATCAACATGAGGTATCATTACATCGTACGTGGTCTCCAGACTATCGGGCTATGCGTGGAGCAGCATGACTACCATTCTTGTTGTCGATGATGATCTGAGTATCCGTAGACTCGTTCAGGAGAATCTGGAAGAGCGCGGCTTCATTGTGATCGGCGCTGCCAGCGGGACAGAAGCCCTCGTTGTTCTTGATGAAGGGATGCCCGATCTCATCATACTCGACCTTGTTATGCCGGGGATTAGCGGAGTCGATGTGTGCCTGCGCATACGCGAGCAATCGGACGTGCCGATCTTTGTGCTCAGTGCTCGGGATGATGAAGAAGTCATCGTACGCGCGCTTGAAGCAGGAGCTGACGACTACGTGATTAAGCCGTTCCGGGTGAACGAGTTGTTGGCCCGCATTCGGGCTGTGATGCGGCGGGCTGCCATCGATCTTGTTCCTGACTCCAGCACAAAGAATGAAAGTCGCATTGAGATTGGCGATCTCCTCGTTGATCTAAAAGCGCGGCGGGCCTTTCTCAATGGGGAGGATTTGAGCCTCACCCGGACGGAATTCTCACTCCTGGCAGAACTCGCCAGAAATCAGGATGAGATACTAACGCACGAGGAACTCCTCTCGCGTGTGTGGGGTCTCGAATATCGGGATACCAGCTATTATCTTTACGTATATTTTGGGCGGATACGAAATAAACTGGGTGCTGATTATGGGCAGTTGGTTCGAACTGTTCCGGGCATTGGCTATACTTTGAGCACAGACTTGGTGGGTTAACCTGCGGTCTGTATTTGCCCACAATTGTGAGTGGTAGTTGTTCATCCTATAATAGCCGTGTTCAATTGCTTGTCCATCGCCAAGGAAAAGGGTTCGTGTGGTGTCAATAGTTCGCCTCCATTTGACCTCAGGTGAAAGCGCGCAACAAAAAACTGCGTTCGAGTTCTCTCAACCGGAAATTGTACTGGGGCGAGACCCCGGCACTGATGTTGTTCTGTCGTCCGGCGGAGTTTCTCGACGGCATGCCCGCTTGATCTGGCAGGGAAGCCAATGCCTTGTTGAAGATCTGGGAAGCAGCAATGGGACTTTTCTGAATGGGAAACCAGTTCAAGGCACGGTAGTCCTGGCAAATGGAGATCGGCTTCAGCTAGGGCAATCGGTAGAAATCTCGATAGAGCTTGTGGCAGAAGAAGCGCCCAGTGCATCTCGGACGGTTTCGGCATCGGCTGTATCCCGGCAGTCTGTCCCACCGGATCGAGGGGAGACGGTGCTGGGCGATGATGTTGCGATCCCTGGTGCAGGTCATTCTACGCCACATCTCTCTGTGACGATTGCCGGTTCCCAGACCACGGTAATTGCCCTTACCAAAGATGTATTTACCATCGGGCGTGCCGAAGACAACGATATTGTTGTGCCGTCCAAGATTATCTCCCGCTATCATGCTCGTTTGGAACGTGTCGGGGATCTCTATCAGCTTGTTCCTTCCCCTGATGCGGGCAACCCAATTCTCTTCGAGGGTCGTCCACTGCAAGAAACGAGAAGTCTGCGTCACGAAGACAAGTTTCGTATAGGCAGCCTTGATCCAGGTTCGATGGTGACATTCTCTTACGAGTCACCATCAGATATGGCAGCAGGCGCGGGGGCAAGTCTGATACGCTTTGGAGAAGCAGCCCGGATCACGATTGGGCGCGATCTGAGTAATGACATCACCCTTGATGCCCCGAACGTGTCACGCTTCCATGCAGTGATCGAGAAATCGGGGCAGCGTTATCTGCTGCGCGATCTCCAGAGTGCCAACGGAACATTTGTCAATGATCAGCCGCTAACCGACGAGGCATGGATCAACCCGGAAGATGCGATCCGTGTTGGCCCATACCGCTTTGTTGTCGGTGAGGATCAGATCGCCCAGTATGACGAGACTGGCGGGCTGCGTGTGGAAGCCATTGGTCTCAACAAATGGGTGCGGAAAGACCTCAACATTCTTCAGAACATCTCTGTGATCTTCCAACCTCGTGAGTTTATCGTGGTTGTTGGGCAGAGTGGTGGCGGTAAATCCACGCTGGTCGATTCAATTGCGGGCTATCGACCAGCTACTCATGGGAAGGTATTTGTCAACGACGTAGACATCTACAAACACTTCGATGCGATACGCAATGATATTGGCTTTGTACCGCAGAAAGACATCATTCATACCGAATTGACAATTGAGCAAGCGCTCGATTATTCGGCGCAGTTGCGTATGCCGCGTGACACGACCAAGGCCGAGCGTCACGAGCGTATTCTGGAGGTGCTGGAAGACCTGGATCTCGTCCATCGGAAAGATGTGCAAATCAGCGGTCTCAGCGGCGGGCAGTTGAAGCGTGTATCCATCGGCGTGGAATTGCTCACAAAGCCAGGGTTATTCTTCCTCGACGAGCCGACATCGGGGCTTGATCCCGGTACGGAGACCTCCCTGATGCAGTTGATGCGGCGGCTGGCAGATCAGGGTCGCACGATTGTACTTATCACTCATGCCACCAAGAATGTGATGCTCGCCGACAAAGTGATCTTCCTGGCACGCGGCGGCTATCTCGCCTGGTTTGGCCCGCCGGATGAGGCGCTCGAATACTTCAACCAGTATCGTTCTGATCGAGCGCAACGTTCCGGCGAAATGGAATTCGATGAAATCTACGCGCTGCTGGATGATCCGTCGCTGGGAAGTCCAGCAGACTGGGCTGAACGCTATCACAACCATTCTGCTTACCAGCGCCATGTACTGAATCAGCTAGATGAAAATCGAATTGCACAGGCTCGTAGTGAGCAGGACGTGCAACCCGCCAAGACGAAAACCAGAGTAGAGAATCGCCAGATATCCAGCCCGCAGCAGTTCCTCATTCTCTCTTCTCGCAATTTCAAAATTCTGACTCGTGACCGCTTTAGCCTGGCCCTACTTCTAGCGGCGGCTCCATTGGTGGCCCTGCTTCAAGTAATTCTGTCGTTCGTCATGGGCCGCAACGTCATGGATTATACAGAAGGCCACATGCCGTTTGTGCTGGTCGTTTTGTTCCTGCTGCCCGTCTACGCTGTCATGGTGGCGGGCCTTGGGCAGATGCGTGAAATTGTCAAAGAGGCGGATGTTTATAAGCGAGAACGGCTGATCAATCTCAAGATCATTCCGTACGTGCTATCCAAAGTATGGATTGCAGCATTGCTCGCACTGTACCAATCGGCAGCCTATGTGATCGTGCAGTATCTGGCCTTCAATATGCCGGGAGGCGGAGTTGAGTTTGGGCTGATCTATGTCACGATGGCGCTGGCGGCGATGGCAGGCATGATGCTAGGGCTATTTGCCTCTGCGCTTGCCCCCAATGCGAACTCTGCGCCGCTGCTCGTGATTCTGATGATTCTCCCGCAGATTGTCCTGGGAGGGGCGCTGATCCCGCTGCCCGAATACATCAGCGGCCTGACTTCGACCCGGTGGGCTTTGCAATCGATGGTAAGCGTCACGGGGGTCGGTTCGGATGTAGCTTCGGATCTTTGCTGGCAGCTTCCTCCTGAACAGCGTAGCCTCCTGACTTCCGAGGATAAAGAGACAATCTGCCCTTGTATGGGAACCAACATTCTTCGGAAAGATTCGTGTGACTTTCCCGGTCTGGGCATCTTCTATACACCAGCCATAGACGAAGCCGAGCCGCAGCCCCCGCCTCCATTGCCACCGCAGCCAGAAGAACCACAACTTCCCGAACGACCTGTCCAGCCCGCCGATCAATCGGATGCGGATGCCATGTCTGCCTACTTCGATGAGTTAAACGTGTGGGAGGCTGAGGCAAATCGTATTCAGGATGACTATCGTGCGGAAGTGGCTCAGTACCAGGCACAGGCTGAAGTGTTTCAGCAACAGGCGGTGGTATTTCAGACCGATCATGCCAACTGGCAGATTGCTCAGGCTGGTGCAGTAGAACCTGCTGAGAATCTACTTGCCACCTATGTTCGTGATTATGGATTTAACTTTGTAGACAAGAACGACTCCCTGGCCTATACACTTCAGTTGGCAGTATCCTGGGGGGCGCAAATTCTTATCATAGTGATCTTGTTCGTCGCTACCGTGATCATGATGAAGCGTAAGGATGTCATCTGAGGTGAAACAGAGAATACGAAAAGTTCTTGGATTTGTAAGTATTCTGGCGGTGACGCTGGCCTGTTCGACACAGGGTGCGGCGGTTGAAGCTCTCGGCGCGTCTCTGGAACAGACGGCAACGGTTCGTGCGGCATCTGGGGGTGGTTCCAGCGGCACAAACCTGGAAACTGCACAGGCACAAGCGACGGCTCAGGTCGTTTCTGCCGCTGCTACACAGGCGGCACTCGATTTGAGCGCAGCAGATGCCAGTGCAGCTACAGCAATTGCCATTGCACCGATTCAGGCAGAACTACCCACGTACGGAATCAGTCCTTCAGAGGGTAAACCAGGTTGGATTCATCCACCTGTTCAACTCTCCGTTGAGGGATATTTGCAGTTTGACTATATCAATCAACTGGCAGGTATCCTCGCTGCCGATTTCGTAGTTGCGGGGGATGTCACATGGGATACCCAGACGGGATTATCCGGTTGCGGATTTGTGTTACGATCAAACGCAAATGAAGATTCTTTGGATCAATACATGGCAATTCTATCTCGCGGCGGCAATGGCTCCCTGCTGTTTGCTACAGTGCAAGATGGGCAAATCACAAGACAGCAAAATGCTCCCGCGAGCAGAGACTCGCTGCTTCAGGCGCAGAACGGAACTACCAATCGCTTGGTGGTGGTTGGACGTGGAGATACGTTTACGATTTTTACCAATGGAACCCAGATTGCGCAGTTCACTGCGAATCTTTATGATCGGGGTTTTATTGCGATGGTTGCTCTCAGTGAATCCGGGGTAACGGAGTGCAAGTTCAATAATACATGGATGTGGTTGCTTGATTAAGTTTTCGGTCTAAGACTGTTTGGTCAGGCCTGAGGGAGAAGGCTTTTCTCAAAAGCTGTCTGCAACGCCAAGAGGGTGGAGAAAGAATCTATGAGTCAACCAAGTTGGATAGGCTATACCCTGGGGGGCCGCTACAAGATTGAAGAAATGCTCGGCCAGGGGGGGATGTCGAGCGTGTATCGGGCAACAGACCCCAACCTGCGAAGAACCGTAGCAGTTAAGCTCATCCACCCGCATTTGTCAGGCAACCTTGAATTCGTTCGTCGCTTTGAAGAAGAAGCCGCAGCGGTGGCTCAACTGCGCCATCCGAACATCATTCAGGTGTTCGACTTCAACCATGATGGCGACACGTATTACATGGTGCTTGAATATGTCGAGGGGGAAACGCTCCAGGCAAATCTTAGAACTCTTAATGCAGCAGGTCAGCGGATGAAAACTGCTGATGTCGCGCGCATTGGGGCCGGGCTTGCCGACGCGGTGGATTACGCGCACAAGCGCGGCATGATTCATCGGGATATCAAACCCGCCAATGTAATGCTGAATCCTCAGGGGCAGCCCATCCTGATGGACTTTGGTATTGCCAAGATGATAGGGGGAACACAGCATACCGCGACGGGAGCCGTAGTCGGAACAGCGCTGTATATGTCGCCAGAACAGGCTCTTGGACAGCGCCCGACTTCGCAATCGGACATTTACTCTCTGGGTGTTACTCTGTTTGAGATGGTCGGCGGCCGACCGCCTTTTGAAGGCGATTCGACCATGACAGTCATGACCATGCATGTCAACGATCCTGTGCCTGATCTCAACCAGCTAAATCCAACCACCCCGCCTGTGCTCAAGAACATTATTGAAGATGCGTTGGTGAAAGAACCTAATCGGCGCACGCAAACGGCGGCAGAAGTTGCCACAACTCTGCGCGAGCTTGACCCGACAACAGCCAGCACCCGCCGCAGCGACGCTCGCCCGGATGCTACTTTCATCGAGGCGCAGCCTTCGCCAGAATCAACTTTCATTGAGAGTTCTGAGTCTGCATCGCCTTTATGGACAGAGCGTATGGAGGCAGCGCCAGCGGCTCCTCCTATGGCCCCACCCAAACCGAGTGAGAAACGTGGCGGGCCGCCCATTGCGTTGATTGGTGGTGGGATCGGGGCCGTCGTCTTGATTGCCATTTGTGCTATTGTGGGGTTATTTGT
>JAHEME010000178.1 GCA_024643825.1 Chloroflexota bacterium
CGGCTGCCACCAGTCTACCTGATGGCGGCTGGTCGGCTTCCCGGAAGTGGGAAAGATCGACCCCATGCCCCAATACGATAACTTTCTTGCTGGGCAACGTGAAGCTCTCCGGGGAAGCGGTCAGAATGCGCTTAGCCAACGCATGAACCAATCGGAGTTCAAAGGTGACCTGCCGATGCGTGTACCATTGCACTACTGGGATACCATAGAGGAGCGCCCACGGAGCCGCCACCAGCGTATACCGTGGAATCATGTGACCGAAGATCACATCAATATGCCGAATGATCCTGCTGATTCTCCGCTGAAAGTTCCACAGTTCTATGAGGCGACTCGCGCCGCGCTCTTTGCCCATTGAGGTGACGTGGACGTTCGCTGGAAGGTCAGCATTACCAAGCTCAAGGCAGATGACATCCAACCGATCCACCTGCGGATGTTCGGCAATCCGCTTGATCCAGCCATGCGCAAAGCCAGCCAGCCAATCGTCCTTATCCACCCGGCGTGTGAGCATGAGGACGTTCATTTACCCGACCTTCCGAATGGCACAGTGCCGCCATGTATCGATCACCGCCGCGAGGTTGCGAACATGATCGAACTTATCCAGCACAAATTTGCGCCCTGCCTGGCCCATCGCCTCGGCGCGTACGGGATCATCCAGCAGCAGGGCGATCTTATGTGCCATGTCTTCCGGGTGATCGAGATCACACAATAGCCCGGTCTGCTGATCGACCACGATTTCCTGTGCGCCCGAAGTTCGGGTACTCACAACTGGGCGGGCACATGCAGCGGCTTCGATCAGCACCTTGCCCAGCCCCTCGTAGATGGAGCTATGAACGTACATCGCTGCCATGCGGTAATACGCGGGGAGGTCTTCATGGGCAGCCTTGCCAGGGAAGTGTACATAGGATTCCAAGCCGAGACTATGAACCATCTGATGAACCGCAGGTTCGTTGGAGAAATCACCGACCAGCACCAGATGAACGTCTGCGCGTCCGGGAAGCACTCTGGAGAAGGCTTCGATCAGGATGGGAACGCGCTTCACAGGGCCGGGACGACCTACCCAGAGGAGTACCGGGGCCTCCGGTGGAATGCCAAGCGAACTACGGAGAGACGCAGATTCGCCCAGATCGCCCTCCGGGGCGAAGCGACCCAGACGCACCGGGGTAGAGAGCACCTGTACGCGCTCATCCGGGATTCCCATCGCCACGTACTTGGCCTTCTCGATCTGGTTGAGCACGCGATGTGTATCTCCCTGGCGGATGACCCACTTTCCGAGCAAGTTGAATGCCCCATACCGCAGCGGGCGTTCGGCGATCCAGTAGCGGTTATCGAAGAAATCGCTGTGATTCTGGAGATCGAGAGGGATACCAAATTGCTTCTTCAACCAGACCCCGGCAAGACCTGTAGTAAATGGGTCCTGGGTGGTAATCGCGCCGATAGGCTGGGATCGGATGATGCGTGCGCCAATCTGATAGGCATCCCACACAAACTTCACGCGGGTTGCAGAACGGGTAGGGTAGACCGTCAGGTGATCGCTGAGTGTAGTCTGTTTCAGATCGCGGCTCAGAGGCGAGTAGACCACCATGTGCAGATGACCGATGCGCTCCGCGTACTCAAGGTGACGTTCGCGCGTGTCGCCCCACCCGGTGAGAACTTCATCGCCAAGCGCGATCATGAGCATATGAAGCGACTCTGGTGAGGGAAGCGGTTTATTCATGAGCCGCTTCTTTCAGAACTGACTCGGTTTCATTGACAAGGCGATCCCAGCCAAAGCGTGCCAGGTTTTTCTGCGCGGCCTCTGCAAGTCGTGCCCGCAGAGGGGGATCATCGAGCAGCGATCTCACCGCCGAGACGAGCGCGTTTACATCTGCAAAGGGAACGAGCAGACCATCGACCTGATGGGTGATGACCTCCGGGTTTCCGCCTACCTCCGAGGCAATACAGGGGGTTCCCAATTGCATCGCTTCCAGCAAGACGTGGGATAACCCTTCGGTGCGGCTGCTGAGAACGAACAGATCGGCGGCGCGGATTGCCAGCATCGTCTGTTCATGGGGCAAGCCCCCGGTGAACGTCACACGATCTGCCAGACCTGCCTCTACCGATTGGCGTTGCAGGGACTCTCGATCCGGGCCATCACCCACGATCACCAGGTGTGCCTCTGGCAGCGACCGGAGCATCTCCAACTGAAGATCGATCCGTTTGACTTCTGCCAGCCGCCCAACCGTGACCAGCATGGGAATCTCTGCGGGCCAGCCAAACGCCTTGCGCGTCTCTTCACGAGTAGGCATGTTTGTACATTCCGGGGGCAGCGCATTGTAGATCGCGCGGATGGCTGGTTTGTGAATGCCCCATCCCTCCGCCAGACGACCTACATGCCTGCTGGGTACGATCACGATTCGGGCGCGGCGAGAATACCATTGACGCACGGCTTTCAGCAGCCAAATGCAAGGCGAAGGACGTTCAGTCTGGAAGGCTTCGACGGATGCCTTCGTCCAGCCGTGACGCGAGGCAAACTCCCAGGCAAAATCAGAGACGATCTTCAGCACCATCGGCTTACGCAACCAAAGGTTGGCAACCGCCGCTGGCAGTCCATAGTCGCTCACGAAGAGGACGTCTGTGGTGCGGCCCTGCCGCAGCACTTCCTGCGAAAATGCCAGCAAACGCTGAGGAATCGACGTTCGGCGGGAGATGCGGAGTACCGAGTAGGGGTAGCTGCTGCTGTTCGCCTCAGATGCCTCTCCGTAGGTAACGACCACAACGGAATGCCCGCGCTCGTTGAGCGCGGGCAGCAGATGGTAAAGGTACGTTGGCGGCCCGCCGGGTTCAGGGTGAAACGTGCCAGAGATTACGCATATCCGCATGAGTGTCAGACCGACAGCTACAACCCCATCACGGTAGCTTTAGGGTTCGATACATTCTTGAGCGCATTGCGGGAATCGACAATCACCGCCGACTCGGTGGCGATCCAGTTATAGTCAAAACTGGTGTGATCGGTCACGATCACCACACAATCCGCCTCGTGCAGGGCATCGGCTGTGAGTGGTACAGATTCAAGTGGCATGCTCTCATGGTGAAGGTCGGGAACATAGGGGTCGTGATAGCTAACCTCAGCCCCTCGGTCTCCCAACAGACGAATCACGTCCAGCGCGGGGCTTTCGCGAAGATCGTTGATGTCTCGCTTATAGGCTACACCAAGGATCAGCACCTTCGAGCCGTTGACGGGCTTGCGAATCTCGTTGAGGGCATCCATCACCTTGCCCACGACATAGACTGGCATGTTGCTGTTGATCTCAGAAGCGAGTTCGATGAAACGTGCCGTGTAGTTGAGCGTCTTGAGCTTCCACGAGAGATACAGGGGATCAATGGGGATGCAGTGCCCGCCCAACCCCGGGCCGGGATAGAATGTCATGAAGCCAAAGGGTTTAGTGCTGGCGGCATCGATCACTTCCCACACATTCACATCCAGTTTGTCGCACATGAGGGCCATCTCATTGACCATGCCGATGTTGACCGACCGAAATGTGTTTTCCAGCAACTTGACCATCTCTGCCGCGCGGGTAGAGGAAACGGGAACCACCTGATCGATGGCCTTGCTGTACAACGCCACGGCAACCTCGGTGCACTGCGGGGTTGCTCCGCCGATAATCTTGGGCGTGTTGCGCACCCCGTAGGTTGGATTCCCTGGGTCGATGCGCTCTGGCGAGAAGCAAATGAACACATCCTCCCCAATCTTGTATCCGTTCCGCACAATTTGCGGAATGATCAGTTCATCGGTTGTGCCAGGATAGGTAGTACTCTCCAGCACAATGAGCAACCCCGAATGGCTGTACTTCTCAATCTGCTCTGCGGCAGCAATGATGTAGCTCATATCCGGGTCTTTGGTTTTGCGCAGAGGGGTGGGCACGCAGATGCTGATGGCGTCCACTGTTTCAAGGATACTGAAATCGTCGGTTGCGCTGAGAAGCCCGCGATCTACCAGGTCTTTTACTTCGTCGGTTGTAATATCGGGGATATAGCTGACCCCCGCATTCAACAGACGGATCTTCTCCTGATCGAGGTCGATCCCAATGACCTTGTAGCCCTCTTTCGCAAACCCCACTGCCAGGGGCAGGCCGACATACCCCAGGCCGATCACACTGAGCGTTGCCGTGCGGCTCTCAATCTTCTCTAATAACGCGGCTTGCGTCATTGATAGTCTCTTTCGTTCCGTAGTACATCGTGAGGATTTCTTTACCCGCTGCGTGCGCGGAAATATGCGATGACTTCATCCAGAGTCTGATCCAGGGATTTCTCTGGCTTCCAATTGATCACACGATTAATCTTAGCAATATCCGGGACACGGCGCTGCATATCTTCAAACCCGGCTTCGTAGGCGTCGCTATAGGGGATCATCCGAATCTCGGAACTACTGCCCGTGCGCGCTTTGACACGGTGTGCCAGCTCCAGAATGCTGATTTCTTCTTGCGAGCCAATATTGAAAACTTCCCCTAAGGCTGGCTCGCAATCCGCCAGATTCGTCATCGCTTTCACGACATCGCTAACATTGCAAAAACAGCGAGATTGCCCGCCATCTCCATATACCTGAAGCGGTTCGTTCGCCAAGGCCCACTGAACAAATCGTGGAATCACCATACCGTAATGCCCACGCTGCCGGGGGCCGACCGTATTGAACAACCGGAAGATGACCACCGGAAGATCGCTTTCTTTGTGATAGGCCAACGCAAGAAACTCATCGAGCGCCTTGCTGACGGCATAGCTCCAGCGGTTCTTGGTTGTCGCACCCATGATGCTGTCATCTTCTTCGTTGAACGGAGAATGAGTGCTCTTCCCATAGATCTCGGATGTCGAAGCAATCATCACTTTGCGGCGATAGCGACGTGCTGTCTGGAGGACAACATCCGTACCATGAACATTCGTTTCGATAGTATGAATGGGTTTGCTGATGATTTCGAGCACCCCCACTGCCGCCGCCAGATGGTAAATGATGTCACATTCACTGGTAAGGCGATCCATCACGGTTTCGTTCATGATGGTTTCAATGGCAAAGGAGAAGTTTGGATTCGACGTAAGCGGTTCGATATTCTCGAAACGCCCTGTGGATAAATCGTCAATAACAGTTACCCGGTGGCCCGCTTTGAGAAGGGCTTCCGAAAGATGGCTGCCAATGAAGCCAGCCCCGCCAGTAATTAAAGCTCGAACCATACGGTGGGATTCCTTTACAGGTTTGTGGCGACTGATCGGGCTTGAAACAGGCTGCGCGATCAACTGGTAAAGCGCCGCCAATTCTAGCGTGCGCATCTTCACCTGTCCAATCCACCGAACTACCTGCGACTATCAAGGTTACGAGGTTACTCACCACTTGCGAATGATAGTTTTCTCTAGGCAAATCCGAGAATCCTCATTATGATAGGCAGGAGGGAGCTATTGCTATTGCTCCCAGCCACAGAGTTCTCAAAAGACTAACACCCACAGTTCTTTTTCATAGCTACCCAGGAGAGAGTCATGAGTATCCCTAAGAAGGTTGTTCCAAGCGATATTGACATCGCGCAAGCAGCCGACCTCCGTCCGATCCTTGAGATTGCAGCGAAACTCGGCCTCACCGAGGATGATCTCGATCTCTATGGAAAGAATAAAGCAAAAGTCCATCTAGATGTACTCAAGAAGTTCGCTGATCGCCCCCAGGGGAAGTACATCGATGTAACCGCAATCACTCCTACCCCGCTGGGGGAAGGCAAAACAACAACGACTGTTGGGTTAGTGCAGGCACTGGGCACGTCCCTGGGCAAGAATGTGGTAGCGAATATTCGCCAACCCAGCATGGGACCGACCTTCAATATCAAAGGCGGTGCGGCAGGCGGTGGCTACAGTCAGATCATCCCGATGGAGGACTTCAACCTCCATCTGACAGGCGACCTCCACGCAATCACGGTCGCTCACAATCTGGTTGCGGCGGCCCTCGATACACGCATGTATCATGAAAGCCGCCAGAGTGATGAGGGTCTGAAGAAACGTGGCGTCACCCGACTGGATATTGATCCCGAAACGATCACGTGGAACCGTGTGGTGGACGTGGCAGATCGAACCCTGCGACAGATCGAGGTTGGGTTGAGCGACGCGGAAGCCAGTGATATGTTCCCACGCAAGACGGGGTTTGACATCACGGTTGCGAGTGAACTGATGGCGATCCTCGCCCTGACAACCAGCCTCAAGGATATGCGCGAACGGATTGGGCGGGTGGTGGTTGCGATGAGCCGTCAGGGGAACCCGGTATCTCTGGAGGACCTGGGGATCGCCGGAGCGGTGACGGTATTGATGAAAGACACCATCATGCCCAACCTTATGCAGACGCTGGAAGGGCA
>JAHEME010000179.1 GCA_024643825.1 Chloroflexota bacterium
GACTGGCGGCTGGCATCGAGCGCGGCGCAGACATCGGAGCAGCCTCCACGACCGCAGCCTCTGCACGCGCAGGAACCTCTTGATCCGGGATGGCCTCACCGGGAGCCACAATCAGAGCAATGACATTCCCAACCGGGATGTCGTCTCCTTCTGCTGCCGTGATGTTCGCGAGGACGCCAGTTGCCCCTGCTTCTACTTCTACAGTGGCCTTATCCGTCTCGACCTCCATCAACGGCTCCCCTTCCGCGACGGCGTCGCCCGCTTGTTTCAGCCAGCGGACAAGGATACCACTTTCTTGCGACATCCCCAGCATGGGCATAATAACATTGGTTGCCATAGTGATCGCTTAGTCCTATACACGCCCGCAAAGGGTCTTCGCCGCTTCAAGCACGGTTTGCGGGGTAGGTACGGTCAAATCTTCGAGTACTGGCGAAAACGGGATCGGAACATCCATAGCCCCCATCCGTTTCACAGGGGCGTCCAGATAATAGAAGGCCCCATCTGCGATCACGGCAGCGAGTTCAGCAGTGACCCCATATCGCTCATATCCCTCATCGATGATGATCGCACGGCTTGTCTTCCTGGCGGATTCGATCAACGTCGCCTTATCGAGAGGAAACATGGTTCGCGGATCAATGACCTCTGCGCTGAGTCCTATCTCTTCAAGCATCATCGCAGCTTGTTCGGCAACCTGCACCATACTGCTAGTGGCAACCAGCGTGACATCTGATCCTTCCCGCAGAATGTTGGCAACTCCAAAAGGAATCGTATATTCCCCCTCAGGAACATTGCCTTTTGCTTGAAACAGCATCTTGTCTTCGAAAAAAGCGACCGGATTGTCGTCACGAATGGCCGTCTTGAGCAAACCCTTCGCATCATATGGGTTTGAGGGAACAACCACCTTGAGGCCGGGCACATGGCTAAACCAGGCGTGCAGACTCTGGCTGTGTTGTGCAGCGGAACGCCGCGTAGCGCCAAGCGTTGTCCGCATCACCATTGGAACCTTGAGCTTGCCGCCGGACATGTAATGAGTCTTGGCTGCCTGATTGACCATCTGATCCATCGTCAGGGTGATGAAGTCGCCAAACATGATATCGACCACCGGGCGCATCCCCGTCATCGCCGCGCCTACGACTATCCCCGTGATCCCGGGTTCAGAAATCGGCGAATCAATCACACGCTCCGTACCAAACTCATCCACCAGACCAGAGAGCACCTTGAAAGGAGTCCCTGCTTCCGCAATATCCTCGCCGATGATGAATATCCGCTCGTCGCGGCGCATCTCTTCGGTTAGAGCTTCATTGATAGCCTGTGCCCAGGATATCTCACGCGGTGTTCCGTTAGGCGTAGACATGGCGATCCACTTCATCCAAGCTTGGATAAGGAGCATTCAGAGCAAATTCTACTGCCGCTTCTGCTTCTGCCTTCACATTGACCTCGATCTGATCGAGCACAGCGGTGTCCGTGATTCCTTCCGCTTGCATCCATTCTGCTAGCAACGTAAGCGGGTCGCGCTCGGTCTTCCAGAGTTCTTCTTCTTCTTTGGAACGGTAATACTCTCGGTTGATATCCCCTACATGATGTCCAAAGAAGCGGTAGGTGTTGCAGACAAGAAACGCTGGCCCTTCCCCGGCGCGTGCGCGCTCTACTAGGCGCATCGCGGTGACATACACTTCGCGCACATCCTGCCCGTTGACTTCGGCGGTTTCCATGCCGAAGGCGTGCGCCCGATCAACCAGTGTACCTGCGGTTGTTTCTGTATAATGCGTATATTCGTTGTAGAGATTGTTTTCACACACATAGATGACAGGGAACTTCCATAGAGATGCCATATTCATGACTTCGTAAAGAAGCCCCTGACCCAATGCGCCTTCTCCGAAGAAACACACGGCTACCTGATCGGTTCCGCGCATCTTTGCCGACATCGCGGCTCCGGTCGCGATCCCTGCACTTCCCCCTACAATCGCGTTGGCTCCGAGGTTGCCCGTATCCTGATCGGCGATGTGCATCGAACCGCCCTTACCCCGGCAGTATCCGGCTTCTTTTCCCAGCAGTTCGGCGAACATCAAATCAAGCCGAGCGCCCTTTGCCAGGCAGTGACCGTGCCCGCGATGCGTACTGGTGATGTAATCATCAATGCGCAGCGCCTCGCAAACGCCCGCTGCGATGGCTTCTTCTCCGCTATAAAGATGCGTTAACCCTGGCATCTTGGCGGAAAGATAAAGCTGATTGGCCTGAGTCTCAAATACACGAATCTTGAGCATCTGCTCGTATAGATGTACCCATTGTTCTCGATCTACACTCGCTATCTGGGATGTTGATTGGGCTGATTCCGTCATGGCTGTTTTCTATTTCGCCTTTTCATTGATCGGAGTATTCACACCGGCAAGTTTCGCAAGCACATCGAACAATACGGCAAAATCATAGTGATCAAGGCCAACCCCACGGGCTGCCGTCAAATATTCGCTGGTGACGGAGGTAGTCGGAAGCGGCACATCCAGTTCCCGCCCCATTTCGAGAGCCAGTCGCATATCCTTTTGCATCATATTGCAATCGAACCATGCCTCATCCGGGTGGCCTAGCACGAACGGCCCACGGTATACCACCATCGGGGAGGCGATCACACTGTTCAGCAGCACTTCTACGGCTGTCTCTCGGGCGATTCCGCTTTTTTCTGCCAACAGAAGAGCCTCGCTAAAGGCGAGCATCTGCACCGCGAGGCTGAGGTTTGTAGCGATCTTCATCGATACTGCCAGCCCATTGTCGCCCACATGATTCACCTTCGGGCCAATATCCAGCAGAATGGGTTTGGCTTGATCAAAGATGGCAGCATCTCCCCCGACCATGATCGAGAGCTTGCCCTGTTCTAATGTAATCACGCTGCCAGAGACAGGGGCATCCAGCATCTCGGCGCCTTTTCCCCGCACTTGCTGCGCCAGGTCTCGGCTGTATGCCGGACTCATGGTGCTCATATCGATGTAAATCTTGCCCGCAGAAAGCCCGGCAAGGATTCCTTGATCGCCCTGGGTTATTGACTCGACTGCCTTTGTGTTGGTCACCATCGAAAAGACAATGTCCGAGGCTTCCGCGACGGCGCGAGGAGTGTCCGCCCACTGCATCCCCTCTGCGATCAGCCATTCTGCCTTGGAGCGTGTCCGGTTCCAGCCAGTTACAGTATGCCCCGCCTTCAGAAGTCGCTGCGTAACACGGCTGCCCATGACTCCAAGCCCAACATATCCAAGCCTTGCCATTAAGTTCCTCCGAGCTATAAATCCAGAATATCGATCATGCTGCTGTCAGTGCCGACTTGCTTCATATGTTCGTGCATGAAAATCCGAGCTTCCGCTGGTTTTCGATGGATCACGGCCTGTAGAATGCGTTTGTGATGATATTGCCCGCGCTCTGCGCCGCCCTCTACCAGAAAGATACGCTTTCGCTGTTCCCATAGAAGATCGACAATAGGGTCAATCAGCATCGGGATCAGCGCGTTCTTGGTCGCCCTGGCAAGCAGCAGATGAAACTCTTGATCTGCTCGAATAAATTGATCTGCGCTGTGAATGGCTGCATCCATGTCATCCACTGCCTGCTGCATCGCAGCTATTTCCTCATCGGTAGACATTCGGGCTGCCAGTGCTGCGATCTCCGGCTCAAAAATGGCACGAATTTGGATCAGTTCCTTCTGGGTACCTACCTGCCCGACTTTCACCATGAGTCCAAGAGACTGCCGCATGGCTTCTGATGTCTCGTTCGCGATGAAAGTTCCACGACCCGGCTGAATCTTCACCAGCCCTTTTTCACGCAGTGCCCGAATCGCTTCGCGGATGACCGTGCGGCTTACACCGAATTGATCACCTAACTCTCGCTCCGAAGGGAGTTTGTCCCCCGGTTGGAGAGTTCCTTCCAACACATCCGCCTCGACTTTCTGAACAACCTGTTCATACAATCGAGATGTCTCGAAGGGCCACTGCATGTGCTCACCTACAATTGCGTACACGACAAAACAGCATACTGGTATGACAGGTATGACAGGTACGATCCCTGCCATAATAAGCTAATGAGATAGAAAAGTCAATTTTGAGATTTTCTGAACAATCGAAGTTAGCTGCAAAAGTAAGCTTTTCAGTATCCAACTGCGTCAGAATCACATATGAAGGAGAAACCAGATTCACAGGCTTGCGGAGACTGTGGCTTCTGGTACAATCATCACTAGAAATCAGGTGGCTGCACAAGTAGGTGCTTTTGATCGGAACCGAGATGCAATATCGGCGCGCTTGCGTCCATTGCGCACATCAAACTGACACGGCATGGGGCTTGAGGCAGAGGATCTGCTCAGCCCCATTTTTGTGGTAAGGGCTAACGGCATTCACGGCAACATGCCAACCTTTAGGTTAGGCAGCTTACGCATGCCTTGAGTGTTTCACAACTATCAGATAGAAGGAGTAAGTTTAGGTGGAAATAGAAAAAGAACGGTGGCAGTTAGATCGCCACGAAAACGACACGCGCGATCCGGGCGTGCTTCGGGTGATTCCACTTGGCGGTCTCGGCGAGATCGGCAAGAACATGACAATGTTTGAATACGAGACGGAAACCACGCTCGATTCCCTCATTGTCGATACCGGGATCATGTTCCCGGAGAATGACATGCTGGGCATTGATTACATCATCCCCGACTTTGACTACATTATGGATCGGCTGGATACGATTCGGGGAGTCGTGATCACGCATGGACATGAAGATCATACCGGGGCAATCAGCCATGTTATGGAACATGTCTCTGCCCCCGTGTATGCAACCCCGCTAACCCGTGGGCTGTTGGAAGTGAAACTTCGCGGCGCAGGCCTCCAGAATCGCACGACGTTGATTACGGTTCAGGCCGGGGATACGATGCGCATAGGCCCGTTCCTGGTGGAGTTCTTCCATGTCTGCCACAGCATCCCCGACGCAGTGGGGCTGGGCATTACTACCCCAGTCGGCCTAATTGTACACACGGGAGATTATAAGTTCGACCATACACCCGTAGATGAATGGCCCCCAGATTTTGCCAAACTCGCAGAATTCTCCGGGCGTGGGGTGCTTGCTCTTCTGGCAGATAGCACCAATGCTGATGTTCCGGGCTGGACAAAGTCCGAGGCCCTCATCGAACCCGCCTTTGATCGAGTCTTTCAGGAAGCGAAGGGGAGAATCATTGTTGCTACCTTTGCATCCCTGATCTCGCGGGTGCAGCAGGTAGTAAACGTAGCATCGCGTCATGGGCGGAAGATCGCCTTCGCGGGCTACAGCATGGTTGAAAATGTCAAGATGGCAACCAAACTGGGCTATCTTGAAGTACCAGAAGAGATGATCGTTGATCTGGGGAACATCGCCAGTGTGCCCCCAGAAAAACTGGTGATCATGGGGACAGGCGCACAGGGGGAGCCAGGAGCTGTCCTGGGCCGTCTGGCGGCAGGCCGTCACCGCCAGATCGATCTCATGGAAGGGGATACGATTGTGATGTCCTCGCATCCCATCCCCGGTAATGAGGAAATGGTGCATCGCACCATCAATAAGCTCATCCAGGGTGGCGCGGAAGTCTTATACGATCCAATTGTCCCTGTTCATGTCTCCGGGCACGCTTCGCAAGAAGAGATGAAGCTGATGCTGAATCTCGTGCGACCCCACTTCTTTGTCCCTGTTCATGGGGAACTGCGCCATCTGCACCTGCATGCACGGATGGCAGAAGCGCAGGGAATTCCAGCAGAGAATATCGCCGTGGTAGAAAACGGCACGATACTGACCTTTACCCCCGATAGCATGACAATTGGGGAGCGCATCCCCGGCGGGTATGTCTATGTGGATGGTTCTGGCGTAGGGGATATCGGCCCGGCGGTGATGCGTGACCGGGAAATCCTGGGGCGTGACGGCTTTGTGATCGTCAACATGATCGTTGACTCCAAGAGTCATGAACTCGTGTCTGATCCTGAATTCATCTCGCGTGGGTTTGTCTATCTCAAAGAGGCGGGCGATCTACTGGCGGGTGCACAGCAAACCATCGAGAATCTGATGAGCAAGAATGGCACCAGTTCAACCAGCAAGATGCAAGAAAGCATCGAAAAATCGCTCGAACGGTATTTCTACAACGAAACCAAGCGCCGCCCCATGATCTTCACCATGATCAACCAGGGGTAATCAGGGCACTTCATCGTAGGTAACGTAAAGCGGCAGATCAGTGATGGTCTGCCGTTTTAGTTCCAAGGGCCGGGTCTAAACCCTTCGCCTTGAGGCGAACAGCTTTAGCAAGTTGAGGTATAGTTCCACCGAGAGGGGGAACTATGCCAGAGTATCGAAAAGGGCCGCATACAAC
>JAHEME010000180.1 GCA_024643825.1 Chloroflexota bacterium
ATCGTGGAACGTGCATCCTCTTCGCTGATGGCGCGGGGGCTTTTGTTTTGCAGGCAAGTGAGGTTCCAGGAGGAGTGCAGCAAGTTGTCATGCACTCTGACGGCTCTGGGGGTGATCTTCTTGCGGTTCCGTCGGGGATGCGTCCAAGTTGGAACGGAAGCCCCAGTCCCGATGTCATCACTACTATGAATGGTCGTGAAGTCTTTCGTTTTGCGACCCGTGTGATGGTATCAGCAACAGAAGAAGTTCTTGAGAAAGCCAACCTGACTACCTGACTACAGCCGATATTGATATCGTTGTTCCACATCAAGCCAATCTCAGAATCATACAGGCGGCTGCACGCGGATTGAAGCT
Organism: Chloroflexota bacterium; assembly: GCA_024643825.1. Taxonomy (GTDB): domain Bacteria; phylum Chloroflexota; class Anaerolineae; order Aggregatilineales; family UBA3940; genus JAHEME01. The sequence goes on from JAHEME010000180.1 coordinate 355, forward strand.
CCCCATGGAGAAATTCATGGTAAACATTGAGAAGTATGGGAACACTTCGACGGCGTCGATCCCAATTGCAGTAGCGGAGGCAGTTGAAGAAGGCAAAATCAAGCCCAATGACCGAATTGTGCTGGTTGGTTTTGGCGGTGGTCTTACCTGGGGTGCTGTCCTAATGGAATGGCAGGTGACACCATCCCCGGTTTCGTACGGGCGAGAAGTTGTTCGGGAAACGTGGTATATCCTTGCACGAATTCGGTCACTGCTCCGACGAATTTTCCGATTTGTCGAGGCAGTTCTCGGTGGCTCGCCTACGCAGGAAGCCATCGACGACGAACGTAAACGCAGACAGAAGCGTCGAGAAGAGGCCGAGGAGTAGGCCAGAGGCGACAACGTCTTCCTACATTGCTGGAGCTATTCTGAGCAAGACAGCCGTCATGTAGAGGCGGCTATCTTGTTGTTAGCACACAGATTTGTCAAAATCGACATGCCCCGCGGATGATTGTCAGCCTCTGGTGGATTGTCTATAATCTGCGACCATAAAACTTCCTGTGAAACGAAAGTAGGATCAATGCCGATGAAGCACATGACAAGTGCAGAAATACGCCAAGCATTTCTGGATTTTTTTGCCGCGAGAGAGCACGCTCCGGTAGCTTCATCGTCTTTGGTTCCCGGCAGTGATCCAACCCTGCTATTCACAAATGCGGGTATGGTCCAGTTCAAAGACGTCTTCCTTGGAATCGACCAGCGTCCGTACAAGCGTGCAACGACATCGCAAAAATGTATGCGTATCAGTGGCAAACATAACGACCTCGAAAACGTGGGACCTTCGCCCCGCCACCACACCTTCTTTGAGATGTTGGGAAACTTTTCCTTTGGTGACTACTTCAAAAAGGACGCGATCCAGTTCGCGTACGATCTTCTTACAGAAGTATATAAGCTCTCCCCAGCCCGTCTCGCATTTACTGTCTATCAGGATGATGACGAAGCCTATGACATCTGGGTGAATGTCGTAGGAGTAGATCCAAGCAGGGTTGCCCGAATGGGATCCAAGACGAACTTCTGGCAAATGGCAGAAATAGGCCCCTGTGGGCCAACCAGTGAAATACACTACGATCTTCAGCCACAGAGAGGTCCCAAGACAATCATTGAGGATCTTCAGGCAGAAGACGACCGATTCCTTGAATTATGGAATCTCGTGTTCATGCAATTCAATCGCACTCAACCTGACCCGGAACACAAGGGCCAATTCGACCAGCCCCTCCCTGCCCCAGGAGTAGACACAGGCATGGGATTGGAACGTATTGCAGCAGTGCTGCAAGAAGTAGAAGCCAATTACGACACAGATCTCTTTACCGATCTCTTTGATGCAACGCAGGAAGTTCTTGGACACGACAACGAATTCCGAGAGGCTCACACAGTTGCGTATCGTGTGATTGCGGATCACACACGAGCGGCATCCTTCCTGATCGCTGACGGAGTTAACCCCGGCACAACAGGTCGCGAGTATGTTGTGCGCATGCTGATCCGACGTGCGTGGCGTTTTGCGCACGGGATGGGAGTCGAAACGCCTTTCTTGACTGGCGTTGCGGATGCTGTGGTGCAAAAGATGTCCCCAGCATATCCTGAATTGCGCCAATTCCAGGAAGCAATTCGCTATCAGATTGCTACCGAAGAAGAACGCTTCCGCCGAGTTCTGGATACATCATTGTCGGTACTTGGCAATATCATCGAAGAGTTTCAGACACAAGGTCAGACTGAGTTGGATGGAGACAGAGCGTTTCAACTGTACGCCACGCATGGTCTGCCGCTGGAAATTACACGTGATCTGCTTCAGGAACATGGCCTATCAGTAGACGAGGCAGGATTCCGAAAGGCACAATTAGCACATTCAGAAGCTTCTGAAGCAGATCGAGACCTCTTCGCCGATGTTTCACAATACCAATCGCTTCTCCAGAACTTACGGGCGTCAGGCAAAATTGAAGAACAAGGTGTTCTCTATTCCCCTTATGATCATGATAAGCTGAAGTTTTCCTCCAGTGTTCTTTCTATCATGTCTGGAGGAGAACAAACCGAAACAGCCAGCAAGGGTGATACTGTCGAGATTGTATTGCCTCAAACATCCTTTTATGTAGCATCTGGCGGGCAGGTGAGTGACACAGGAACTCTTCACGGTGATGGATGGGCTATTCAGGTGGATGATGTTCATGCTCCTATCGGGGGACTGATCCTACATACCGGAAAGGTCACCTCAGGCCGCGTGAAGGTGGGCGATTCTGTGATCGCTGAGGTGGATCAAAAACGCCGCTGGAACATCATGAGGAATCACACGGCAACCCACTTGCTTCACGCAAGCCTCAGACACGTACTCGGAAATCATGTGCGCCAAAAAGGATCACTTGTAGCGCCAGATAGATTGCGTTTTGACTTCACTCATAATGCTCCCCTGAGTGACGATGAACGGGTACGGATCAACAACGAAGTCTCAACAATGATCCTTGCCAATGAGCCTTTGCAGATCATGCAAAAAACCCTTGATGAAGCACGCCACGAAGGAGCGATGGCACTCTTTGGGGAAAAATATGGCAGTATAGTACGAACGGTTACGGTTTGTGAGCCGCATACAAATTGTGATGAGCGTTTTAGCTATGAGCTATGCGGCGGCACTCACGTACGTTCAACGGCGGAGATTGGCTCGTTCCTGATCATATCAGAGGAAAGCAGCGGGGCAGGAGTACGGCGAATTGAAGCCATAACTGGCGAGGAAGCTCAAAAAACGCTGGCACACCAGTGGGACGTAATTGCTTCCGCTGCCGATCAACTGCGGACAGAGCCAGATAACATTCTGGAACGAATCCACTCCCTAAACGAGAACCTGGATGCGGCGTCCCGCACTATCACTAACATGCAAAAAGAATCGGCTCAGGATGCAGCCTCTGTGCTTCTGGGAAAAGCACGCACGATACAGGGCATAACGTTACTGGCTGCCCAGGTGGACGCAGAAAACGCAGAATTGCTTAGCGAAATGGCCGACTGGTGCCGTGACAAACTTCAAAGCGCGGTCGTCGTCCTGGGGAGTAACATTAACGGAACAGCAAGATTAATTGCGACGGTTACACCAGACCTCCAATCGAAGGGGCTTCACGCGGGAAAACTGGTCGGCGATATCGCACGCATGGTAGGGGGCGGTGGCGGTGGAAATCCGCGCTTTGCGTCGGCAGGCGGCAGGAATCCTGATCAACTTCCCAGGGCGATTGAGCAAGTTGATGAAATCATCAACAGCTATCTTATTTGAGCCTGGAGATTTTCCCCTGAAGAAACTCACTTTCAGCATGCCGTCCAGAGTCCTTCGGTGAGAGAACAGATTATTCGTCTGGAATCGCATGACGACGTTATCACCGCTCGCGAGAAACTGGGCTGGGTTCAAGCTACCCATGTCTTGCTGGTATTCCCGGAAAACCCTCACGAGCGTATTCTTCAACGACGCCTAGATCTTGTACTGTTACAGCGGGAAGCAACTCGCGTTCAGGCCCAACTTGCTCTGATTACTCGTGACCCTAACGTATCGGAGTCCGCCAAGGAACTCGGTATTGCCGTGTTCCCCAGTGTTGAAGCGAGTCATCGCCGATCCTGGCAGATGGCCCAGGCGGAGATAAGCCTGACCCGGTCACACCCACCTACCGTTCTTGATCCAGACTTAGTTGAAACCGCCAGCCGTCTTCGTAAGACGCAGCGCCAGTCTGTGAGCGTGCACCTCTCGCATCGTACTAGAGTATGGCTAGGTATCGCGGGATCCGTTTTGTTTGTACTCGGTGCATTACTGTTTATACCCGAAGCTACGGTTCATTTGACACCCGCAGCAAATCAAGTAACTGTAACCGCCTCAATTATTGCAGACCCAAATACAGAGACAATCAATTCATCACAGGACACCATCCCTGCGAGGATTATCGGGGTTGAGGTTGAAGGAAGCACTACTCTAGATACTTCTGGGACATCTGAAGAGCCAACGGAAAAAGCCAGAGGCATCGCCCTTTTCACCAATCTAATCCCGGATCAGATCACAATTCCATCAGGGGTCGTCGTTCGTACCAGCGCAGCGCAACCCGTGCGGTTTGTTACCCTTGCTGATGTCACTTTGCCAGGAGAAGTCGGATCTACAGCAGAAGTCCCTATTGAAGCTATCGAACCGGGATTCTCAGGAAATCTTCCCACGGCACGAATCAATCAGATTGAAGGGCCTCTCAGTGCTCGACTCGCGGTTGCAAATTCCGAACCGACTCGCGGAGGAGATGTTACGCTTGTATCTTCCGTTTCACCGGGCGATCCAGCAAGACTGCGCGCGCTATTGCTGCAACAGTTGCAGCAACGCGCGTATGCCGAAATGCAAACTGACCCTGCCATTGCTCTGAATGATAGCGAATTTGTCCCTATAGAATCTCTGTCGGTTGTCCTCATCGACTCGGAGATTTATGATGGCGTCATTGGTCAACCGACCCCAAGACTGGGTCTCGATTTACATGTTACCGTGCAAGCAATCGCAATCGACGAACGAGCCGCACGTCAGCGCGTATACGAGCGTCTCGCAGAGAAGGTAGGTGATGGTTTCCAGATTGCAGCGGATTCGCTTGTATTTCGCCATGCAGAAGTCATCGACTATGACGAACAACGCCGCGTGACCTTCATTATGCAGGCAGCAGGTGATGTCTCCGCTGCAATTATGGATGATGATGTCCGTCGTATTGTGCGTGGTCAACCCACAACCACTGCGATTGATCGCTTGGAGCGAGATCTCCCCTTAGCTTCTCCGCCAGTGATTGATCGGTGGCCGGGATTCTGGCCTTTGCTCCCGCAGATACTATGGCGAATTCATGTCGTCATCGGTGGATCACCGTGATAGGGTATCGCATAATGGCAATCGATCACGGTATTGTCCGTTTTGGCATTGCCGTTAGCGACCCACTTCACATCGTTGCTCGACCCTACAGAATCATTGTGAGACGAAGTAGGCAGGCAGATTTCGAGATCATTCAGAAGATTATCTTCGAAGAGTCGATAGGTAAGATTGTAATCGGTTTGCCAACCGATTCAATGGGTGAAGTCGGCAGGCAAGCTTTGATGACAGTCCGCTGGGGAATGAAGTTGTCGGAGGTAGTTCAGCAACCCATCGTGTTTTGGGATGAAAGTTTCTCATCTCAAGACGCAGCCCAACTACGAGGGCGATCATCTGGCAGGCCCACTCGTCTGGACGATATCGCTGCCGCAATCATATTACAGGACTATCTGGATTCTGGAGAAACCGATCATGAGCCAGGTCAGACGCTCGAGGCGCTCAAAAAATATCTCTGACCGTTCGCATCGCAGATTGTCTTCACTGCAAGTCGCGCTCCGATTCCTAGTGCTATCGGTTATCCTTGGGCTTCTTGGCATCGCCGCAGCTTTGATCGTTCGCACAATGCATCAGAGGAGTTCTCCGACGTCAGTAACCTTGAATCTAGCTGTCAATCCCTCATTGAATCCGCTCGAATCACTGGCTGCGGGCACAATGATCTCACTGAATTCGGACAAGTTGGATACACCCCTCAGCACTGATACAACCCCCATTACGTTTATCGTGGACTCAGGAGAGACGGCCAGTGCAATCAGCGAGCGTCTTGTCACAAATGGTCTAATTGATGATGTGGATCTGTTTCGAGTCTATCTGCGGTATTACGGGCTTGATCGCCAAATTGAAGCCGGCACTTATCAGCTAAGTGCAAATATGACCATTCCTGAAATCGCATTGGCCCTCACCGACGCCGCCCCTGTAGAAATCGTTTTGAGAATTACGGAAGGGTGGCGGCGCGAACAGATCGCGCAAATGATCGACCGCACCACCGACCTACCCTTTACAGGGGCAGAGTTCATACAAGCAACAGGGCATGGATTCATCCTCCCCGATTCTGTAGAGATGGTCGCAGACATCCCCGCAGGATCTTCGGCAGAAGGTTT
>JAHEME010000181.1 GCA_024643825.1 Chloroflexota bacterium
ACCCCTCTGGTGATTGCGTTGGGCGGGGCCCCAGTTCGAGAGTAGCCCGGACACGCAGGTTGCGTGTCCCTACGAAAGGCGTTTGCGTGGGGAGGGGTTTCGAGTGCCGAGGGGCAAGGGCTGGCTACATGCCAGCCGGGCAAGGCGCGCCTTGCCCCTACGGGTGGAGAGTGGGATGCGGAAGCCGGTGGTGAAGCGATCTACGAAAGCAGATAGCCAAAATTGCGAACGTTCACTACAATCGATGGATGGGGTGGGCCAGATTGCGGTGAGGGTGAGATGACGGTTCAGGACGTGGACATCCGACTGATTCAGCAGGCGGCGAAAGGCGATGCCGATGCCTTCGCGACGCTGTTCGACCAGCACTATCAGGCCGTGTACAGCTACGTGCTGTGGCAGGGCGGCGATCCAGACCTGGCAGAAGACATCACGCAGGAGACGTTCATCCGCGCACACGCGAATCTGCACCGACTCGGCCCTCCGTGGAAAATCCGCGCATGGCTGTTCCGGTTGGCGCGCAACCTGTTCATCGACCATCACCGCCGCAAAGACCCTTCGGTGCGGCTGGATACGGACATCCCCCTTGCTTCGGATGAACCCAGCCCGGAACGTCAGGTGCTGATCGGGGAACTGTCTTCGCCCGTAAAGCGGGCGCTGCGGGGATTATCGGGCCATCAGCGGGAGGCGCTGGTGCTGCGGGAAGTCGAGGGCTTCCCCTACGCCGACATCGCCGAAGTGATGGGCATGAGTCTGGGCAACGTCAAGGTGATGCTGCACCGGGCGCGGGCGAGCTTCAAGGAGATGTACACGGATCGGCTGCTGGTGGAGGAGCCTCTGGGCAAGTGTGAGGTGCTGAACGAACTGCTCGATTCGTTTGCCGACTTCGAGCAACTCAGCCCGGACGAGGAACGGATCGTCAGCGAGCACATTCAGGACTGCGACCTATGCCAGCAGCGGCGGCGCGAACTGGTGGCGATGGGCCTGCTGCTGCGCGGGATGAAGCCCTTCCTGCCATCGGCGCACCTGCGCGACCGGGTGCTGCGTCGCACCGCGAAACACCCGGAAGGGCCGCTGCGACGTGTGGCTCGGCTGGCGGCGGTGGGCGGCGCGGGCGGGTTGATCACGGCGGCGTTGTGGATCGGACTGCCGCTGTTCGGCGTCGATTTGCCGAACGTTGCTGCGATGATCGGCGGGATGGGCGGGGGCGGCGAAGCAACGCCCACGACGGAGGCCACCAGCGACCCGCTGGTTGATCCGCCGAGTGTGACGGACACGCCACAGACGAGTCCGATCCCTGCGCCGAATATGATCGGGACGCCGACGGAGGCGATCACGACCGGGGATTCGACCACGACGACTGAGGTCTTCCCCGTATATTACTGCACGCAGATCGACGCGTATACGTTCGAGTGGTACGAGGTCGAGGTGACATACGTCGATGGGGAAGCGGTCAGCGAGGAAATCATCAGCGGGCCGACTACCGGGCCGTGGCAGCCGGGATGCCCGGCGGTGCAGGAGAACAAGGACAAGAACGGGGACTCCAGTGGGGGTGGGGGATCGTGTTCGGGGACGCGATGCGGCAACGGCGTATGCGAACAATCGTGCGGAGAGAACAGTAATACCTGTCTGGCGGACTGCCCGTAAAGGAACGCACCGCGCAGTCTGAGCGATGAAATCGCCCGGCTACTGCTGGCTCCGCCGCTATCGCGGCTGCTTCTAAAAAAGGGCCGAATGGCCCTTTGGCACGCAGGGGGGGAAATCTTCTACCGGGCAATGAGACTTGTTGAGTCTCCCCCTCACCACCGGGCTGAGGGGAGAAAATCGGGCTCAATGCTGGGAATGTCCACAGGCAGCAGCGATCTTGATTCCCGGCGTTCGAGGCCGTGCTATAATGGAACATAGATGCACCCTTTCACCTGATCCACACAGGGGAAACCTCTATGACGGACCTCACCGGATCAACGCTCGGACAATATCATCTCCATGACATGATCGGGCACGGAGGCATGGCGGACGTGTACGTCGCCGATCAAGCGTCGATTGGGCGGCAGGTGGCGATCAAGGTGCTGCCTGCGCACTTCCTCCAGGATCGCACCTTCCTGCAACGGTTCATGCAGGAGGTCAAGGTGATCGCCGGATTGCAGCATCCGCACATCCTGCCCGTGTATGACTTCGGCGAGAACGACGGAATGCCATACATCGTCATGGCCTACCTGACGGGCGGATCGCTGGCGGATCGGATTCAGCGCGAGGGTGGGCTGCCGCTGCCGGACATCGTGCGGCTCGTCCAGCAGATCACTGATGGGCTGGCCTACGCACATGAGAATGGGATCATTCACCGGGACTTCAAGCCGAGCAACGTGCTGCTGGATGGAAAGGGCAACGCGTACCTGGCGGATTTTGGCATCGCGAAGATCACCGAATCGACAGCACAGCTTACGGGGAGCGGGGTTGTCGGCACACCCGCGTACATGGCCCCGGAGATGGCGCAGCGCGACGGGGTCTCGACGCTGGTGGATGTGTATGCGCTGGGGATCACGCTGTATCAAATGCTGACGGGCCGCCAGCCGTATGAGGCGGATACGCCGATGGGCGTACTGATGGCGCACATGAGCCAGCCGATCCCGGACGCGCGAGAGGTGCGGCCCGATCTGCCGGACGGGGTACAGACGGTGATCGAACGGGCGATGGCGAAAGACCCGATGGATCGGTATCAAACCCCCGGCGAACTGGCGGAGGCGTTCGCGGCTGCCGCCTCCGGGCAGGCGATTCGCGCAGCGGAGCCACAGCCACGCACGATCCGCGATGAGGCGACGCTGGTTGAGGAGCGCGTACCCTACGATGCCGCCACGATCCCGGAGTTTCACACACCGCCGCACCCGCCTGCCCCGGCCCCGCTGCCGAAGGTCGAGAAGCCTCCTCGCAAACGGATGCCGTGGTTGATCCCGGCGATTGGCGGGGTGCTGGCGCTGATCGCGCTCATGGTGGGGATTCTGGTGGTGCCGGGGTTGATCAATCCGGGGACGGCGGCTGTGCCAACCACCACCCAGAAGCCGATCCCAACGGAAATGCCCGCTGCATCGGAACCAACCCCGCTGCCAGAAGTTGTGGAGCCGGATTTGCGACGGGGCGTGGCGGTGGTGCTGGATGGCCCGGAGAATGATCGGAGCTTCAACCAGCTGACGATGGAAGGGGCGCGCGCAGCGGCGGATCAGGTTGGCATCCCCTTCGGGTATACCGTCGCGGCCTCGCCCGACGAGTTCGAGCCTCGCATCCGAGACTACGTAAAAGAAGGTTACGGGCTGATCATCACCGTCGGCTTTCGGATGGCAGATATGACCGGTGCGATGGCGAATGAGTTCCCGGATACACACTTCGCCATTGTTGACTTCAACTTCGAACAGGACCCGCCGAACGTCACCGGGCTGGTGTTTGCCGAAGATCAGGCGGGGTATCTGGCGGGAGTGCTGGCGGGGTGTATGACGCAAACCAACGTGATCGGCACGGTGTCGGGGATGGAGATCGCGCCCGTGCAGCGATACGTGATTGGCTTCCAGAATGGGGCGCGGTCGGTGAACGCGAATGTCGAAACGCTGAACACCTTCATCATGGATTTCAACGCCCCGGATGTAGGAGGGCAGGTAGCACGCGAGCAGATCGCGCAGGGGGCCGACGTGATCTTTGGGGTTGGGGGGGATACGGGTAACGGCGGACTGATGGTTGCGCACGAAGCCGGGTTGATGGCGATTGGCGTGGATGTGGATCAGTTCTTCACGTTTCCTGATGCGGCTCCGTCGATGATCACCAGTGCGGTGAAGAGGATCGATGTGGCGGTGGGGAATACTGTACGGCTGTTTGCCGAGGGCAACCTGCATGGTGGGCCGCTGCCGAATACCATGCAGAACGATGGGGTCGGGCTGGCCCCGTATCACGAGTGGGACGGGCGCATCCCGCAGCACTGCAAGGAACAGATCGATGTGGCGCGGGAAGGGCTGGCGACGGGGAATCGGGATACCGGGTGGCACGACTGAGGGCGAGAGGGTATTCCCAGATTTTGAACCACGGAGAGACGGAGGGGCACGGAGAACGGCTTATTCTCTTTGTTCTTCTCCGTTTCGGTGAGGTGAAACTCTCCATCAGGTGAGGAGTTTGCCCAGCACGACCCGCATGGATTCAGGGAAAGCCAGGCATCACGTTGATGAGACCATCAAACCGCCACAGCTTGAGCCGACACCGACACCAGCTTGACGAACTGATGCGCCAGAGCTAACGCGGAGTTTCCCCTGGTGTGTGCTCCTCGTGCAGGGCGTCAATCAGTTCCGCCAGCGGCGGGGCATGCAGCCAGCGTCGATCCTCGATGATGATCATGGGGATCATCCACACGCGGTCGCGCACGGCGCGGACGGGGTCAGTCAGCACCTCGATTGTCTCGATCTCAACCTCCGGTTGAGCGGCTCGCAGATCGGCCAGCACCTGATCTGTGAACCAGCAGCGAGGTCATATAGCGGATTTGAAGTAGGTGACTTTGTTCATGAGAGATGAATCAGGAGGACACAACCTCAAACGGTTGTGCCCTCCTGATGGATGAAGAATCCCTAGCCCTGCTCGCGGATTTTCGGGCCGCTCAGGGGTTGACCGAACAACGGCGCAAAGACGCAGAAATCGAACAGCCCGGCCAGCAGCGGAACCAGCCCGACCACCGCCACGATGATGCCGACCGTTCCGGTCAGGCCCAGCAGCCCCCAGGCGATCAGCGCGATGCCTGCGACGGCGCGGGTGATACGCCCGGCGGGGGAAGTCATAAAGCGAGTAAAGCCGTTCATGAGTTGTCTCCTCTAGAAGCTGTGAATGTTGAATGATTGCTTCCAGTATAGGAGACGGCAATCGCCCTGTCTGTGACAAAGTCACCAAAGCCGATAGATTACCCCTGCGCCAGCGCTCTCTGAAGATCGGCGATCAGGTCGTCGGCATCTTCGATGCCCACCGCGTAGCGCACCAGATTATCCTTGATCCCCAGTTCGAGGCGTTCTTCCGGCGATTTGTCGAAGTAGCTCATCAGCGCGGGCTGCTCGACGAGGCTCTCCACCCCACCCAGGCTGGGCGCGATCACGGGGATGAGGAGGGCATCGACGAAGCGGCTGGTATCCTCGACCGTCCCGGCGATCTCGAAGCTCACCACGCCGCCGCCGCCGACCATCTGCGCGGCGGCGATCTCGTGATCGGGGTGCGACTCCAGCCCCGGATACCACACCCGTTCGACGCGGGGGTGATCTTCGAGGAACTGCGCCAATCGGAGCGTGCTTTCGTTCTGCTGGCGCACGCGCAGCGCCAGCGTCTTGACCCCGCGTTCCAGCAGCCACGCGGCATGCGGATCGAGCACCCCGCCGAGGACTCCCCGGCTGCCGCGCAGCGCGGCGATCAGATCGGCGCTTCCCGCGACCACACCCGCCAGCACATCGTTGTGTCCGCTGAGGTATTTGGTGGCGCTGTGTACCACCAGATCAATGCCATAGGCCAGCGGTCGAACGTTCAGCGGGGTAGCGAAGGTGGTATCGATCAGCGTCTTGACGCGGTGCGCCTGTGCGATCTGCGCCAGCCGGGGGAGATCGAGCACACGCAGATACGGGTTGGTGGGCGACTCGGAGACGATCAGCCGGGTGTTGGGTTGGATGGCTGCTTCGAGCGCCTCGTAATCGCCCATCGGGACGGTGGTGCTCTCGATGCCCAGCCGCCTGAGGAACTGCCACACAAACTGCCGCGTGCGCCGATAGCAGTCGTCGGTCAGGATCACGTGGCTACCCGCCGAGAGCATACTCAGCAGGGTGGTGGTCACCGCCGCCATGCCGGAACCGAACAGCAGCGCGTCGTCGGCTTCTTCCAGCGCGGCAAGCCGTTCCTCGACCGCGCGGGTGGTCGGGTTTCCGTAGCGACCGTACTCCTCGCGGGGTGCGCCATCGCCCCACGTCTTGCCGTGCATGAAGTCGGTGAGCGCCGCCGTGTCCTCGAAGGTATAGGTCGCAGTCTGCACCAGCGGCGTGATCAGCGCATGGTGCGGCTGCTGGCGGCTTCGCCCGGCATGCACGGCTTCGGTAGCCGTTCGCTGCGTAGTGGCTGGGTTATCGATGGTGGCGGTCATGGCATCTCCTGTGGCGGTGGTGTGCCTCATCCAGAGATGCCGAGGGGGATCGAAAAGCTCCCCATCGGAAAGATAAAAGGGGAGCCGCGAGGGGCGCTCTCTTATCTTCCAGAATGTACACTCTGTCGGATTTGGCACCACCCCTTGTAAGGGAGGTTGCCGAGGCTTCGCAGGGCCGATCCCTCCGCCTC
>JAHEME010000182.1 GCA_024643825.1 Chloroflexota bacterium
TCCTCCGCCATCGCTGTCAGGGGCGCGTCCGGTTCCAAAGCCTGGCTCACTCACAACACCGGTTTCTGGGGACGATGAAGAGGATGACGTCACCGTCACCTTTGACGATCTAGCAAATGCGCCTGATCCTTTGAAGGATGCCGTCGATCTCAACTCGGACGACGACCCAGACACCGACGAAATGATCAAAGACCTCCTTTCAGATGATGAGTCTGATGATGATGGCCCTGCCACCCCACCAGCAAACCATCCGATGGGGCCTGCAGCGCAGAATCCGACTGGAAACCCGACTCCCCCTGCCGCCGGGTCAGGTACTTCACCACGTCCCCCATCATTTCCTGCACGACCGGGCACGCCCCCTCCGGCGGGGCTGGCTGCCGCCGGGGGATTGGCAGCAGCACGCCCTCCGATGGGAGGCCCACCAACTACAGCACCACCATCGATCACGCCACCTCCAGCGCGCCCGCCTGCACCTACTCCGGCTACCGCTGTTGCAACACCTCCTCCTGTGAGCAAGCCATCTGTACCTCCGGCTCCGGCTGCTTCTCCTCCCAAAGTAGACTCTGGATCAACAAAGGGGGATGGCCCGGAATGGAAGCTCCCTTCACTGGATGAGATGCTCAGTCAGACTCCGGGGAAGCCAATCTCTGACGAAGAATTGCGTCAGAGGGCGGTGATCATTGAACAGACCCTTTCCAGCTTTGGCGCTCCAGGACGTGTGGTAGAGGTTAATCAGGGGCCAGTGATCACCCAGTTTGGTGTGGAGCCAGACTACATTGAAGGGCGGGCTGGCAAGCGTATCAAGGTGAAGGTTGGGAAGATCAGTGCCCTCTCGGACGACCTGGCGCTGGCGCTGGCGGCTCCCTCGATTCGTATTGAAGCCCCGGTTCCGGGAAAGGGTTTTGTAGGCATTGAGGTTCCCAACGCGGAACCCAGTGTGGTGAATCTACGTTCGGCGATGGATACCCCGGAATTTCGTAATAGTGAAGCGCCTCTCAAACTGGCACTGGGGCAGGATGTATCCGGGCAGCCTGTCGTAGCCGATCTCGCGACGATGCCCCATCTTCTGATTGCCGGGACAACTGGCTCTGGTAAGTCTGTTTGTGTGAATGGCATCATTTGTACCATGTTGATGACCCGCAGCCCTGAAGACCTGAAGATGATCATGGTAGATCCGAAGCGGGTAGAGCTTACGAACTACAATGGCATCCCGCATCTGATGGCTCCCGTAGTGACGGAACTGGAGCGCATTGTGGGTGTGCTGAAGTGGGTTCAGCGTGAGATGGATGAACGCTACCGCAGTTTTGCGATGGCGGGGGCACGCAACATCAACGATTTCAATGGGCGCGTTGAGAAGGGGCAGATCAAAGACGGAAAGAAACTCCCCTATATCATGGTGATTGTGGATGAGTTGGCTGACCTGATGATGCTGGCCCCGGATGAGACGGAACGGGTCATTACCCGCCTCGCACAGATGGCACGCGCAACTGGAATCCATATTATCCTCAGCACCCAGCGCCCCAGTGTTGACGTAGTGACAGGTCTGATCAAGGCAAACTTTCCGGCTCGAATCGCGTTTGCTGTTGCCACGGGTGTGGACTCGCGCGTCATCCTTGACGGGCCTGGTGCAGAAAAGCTGCTGGGTCGAGGTGACATGCTCTTCCAGGCCCCGGACGCTCCGCTTCCTACCCGTATGCAGGGGGTCTATCTATCTGATGGTGAGATCCAGAAAATTGTGGACTACTGGCGTGCCCAGGCATCCTCTGCCGGATTCAAGGGGCCACAAACGCTGATTCTCGGCGGGGCCAGCCCAACGTCCACTGGAAATTCGAGAGGGTCATCTGAATCATACAGCAGTCGTTCCTCGCAAAAATCATTGTTTGATGAAGGCGAGGATAGCGACGGTGATGGCGTCGATGACATGTTTGATGAAGCGGTGGAACTGGTGCGCGACATGGAAAAAGCATCGATCTCTCTGCTTCAGCGCCATCTTCGAATCGGATACACACGTGCGGCTCGGTTGATTGACATTATGGAAGAGCGCGGTGTGATCGGCCCACATGCAGGAGGCAGCAAACCTCGCGGGGTTCTTGGGCCGGATGGAGAACCAGTGGGGGAGGTCTCCGACGAGGATGAAGAGGATGACCTCGATCTGAAGGAAGATAACGACTAGAATCTCCGTGCTGAGACAGTTCGTCAGAGAGAATCTACTTGCTGAGGTGAGGAATCCATTTTATACTAGCATCAGTTCGATTGGATTCGCGCCTAGCAGAGTAAGAGTGCCTGGGCGAGGGAGGTCTATGTAACAATTTCGAACTGCTGCATAACATGCCCGGCAGTATATCTTGTTCATCGTAGAAATCGAGGAGAAAGAACTCAATGCGTAAGAAACTGTTAGTTTTGTCGACCCTTCTCATCGTAGTTGTCATGGCACTGTCCGCGTGCGGCGGCGCTGGCGGAGCCGGTGGCGGCGCTTCCGACAACAGCAAAGGCGTGGCCGTAGTTCTTGACACCGGTGGTGAGAACGACCGAAGCTTCAATGAGTACACCCTAAAGGGCGCACGCGAAGCGGCAACTGATCTGGGAATTCCGTTTGCATACGTTGTTTCCGAATCTTCTACCGATTATGAGCGCAACATTGAAAACTTCGTGAGCGAAGGCTATGGAATGATCATCACCGTTGGCTTCCTGATGGGTGATGCAACCACGGCTGCTGCTGCTGCTCATCCTGATATCAAGTTTGCCATCATCGACTCGGTAGTCGATGCGCCTAACGCGGTCAGCCTTCTCTTTGCTGAGGATCAGGTTGGTTACATGGCTGGCGTTCTCGCAGGGTGCATGACCCAGACGAATGTGATCGGTACCGTCTCCGGTATGGAGATTCCTCCCGTGCAGAAGTACGTGATCGGGTTCCAGACTGGCGCGAAGTCAGTCAACCCGGATGTGGAAGCGCTGAACGTATACATCCCTGACTTCAATGACCCGGCAACCGGCAAGCAGTCGGGCCAGGAGCAGATCGCCAATAACGCCGATGTGATCTTTGGCGTCGGTGGCAACACGGGGAACGGTGGTCTCTTGGCTGCCAACGAAGCGGGTCTGATGGCGATTGGTGTTGATGTTGACCAGTACTTCACCTACCCCGAAGTTGCAGCTTCGCTGATCACCAGCGCGCAGAAGAACATGGATGTTGCTGCTGGAGATGCCGTTCGTGCATTCGCAGATGGCTCGCTGGAAGGTGGCATCATCACCGCGACAGTCGCTGATGGCGGTGTTGGCCTCGCCCCGTATCATGACTGGGACAGCAAGATTCCGCAGGAATGCAAGGATGCTGTGACCGCTGCCCATGACGCTCTGGCCGCTGGTACAGTAGACACTGGTTGGAATCAGTAATTCGTTTCCTGCTAGTCTGTAAGAAAGAGGGGCTGCCTGATGGCGGCCCCTTTGCATTTTAGTTGGAGATTATGGCATAGTGAGACTATAATGCCTCGTTAGACGGCTGCAAAGGCACTATCCACCCATGACTCTGGCGCACGTTTAGGAAGAGAAACATGACCCCTGTCATTGAAGCTCGTGGTGTGACAAAGCGTTTCCCCGGAGTTGTTGCCAATCGAAATGTCAGTCTCACACTGGAACGCGGCGAGGTACATGCGTTGCTGGGTGAAAATGGGGCTGGCAAATCCACCTTGATGAATATCCTGTATGGCCTCTATGAAGCAGATGAAGGGGATATTCTCGTAAACGGCGAGAAAGCCAACTTCACCAGTCCGCACGAGGCTATCCATCATGGCATCGGTATGGTTCACCAGCACTTCATGCTGATCCCGGTGATGACGGTTGCTGACAATATTATGTTAGGAGAAGAATCCACGACTGGCAGTGCAATGGTGAGTGCTATCGCTGCCGCTGTGGTTGGAGGGGGCTTTGGCTGGCTTCTCGGCGGCTCTTTGATTGCTGCGCTGTGGGTCGTCACTGCTGTTGGTTTCTATATTCTGTCGCGGTCAAAGTGGAAGCCAGGAATTGGCCTCGTCTCCTTTGGCGCGCTCTCCGGCCTGGTGGTTGGGTTGGTGGTCGAGATCATTTCTCGCCTGGCAGGCCCGGCAGTTGCCGAATTCCCGGTCTGGGTTCCGATGGGAGCCTTACTAGGTGTTCTTGCTAACCTGCGCTGGTTGGATGAGCGAAGTGTGGCGGAACGCATCCGCAGTCTTTCTGCGGAATACGGTCTTGATGTAGACCCCAGAGCAGTCGTTGGCGATCTCGCTGTGGGTGCGCAGCAGCGCGTGGAGATTGTCAAAGCACTCTATCGGGAAGCGGAAGTACTTATTCTCGATGAACCAACGGCAGTACTCACACCGCAGGAGGCAGATGATCTTTTCAAGATCATGCGGCAGCTTGTGGATCGTGGTGTGTCGATCATCTTCATCACCCATAAGCTTCGTGAGGTTCTCGCCGTCGCCGACCGTATTACCGTGCTGCGACGTGGGGAAGTCGTTGGTACGACAACTCCCGGAGAAGCAACCCGCGAATCACTGGCCCGCATGATGGTCGGGCGTGAGGTACTGCTTCAGGTGCGCAAGGAAGTAGCCAGACCCGGTGACCCAGTGTTACGGATCAGTGACCTGGTAGTCGAAGATGATCGCCATCATCAAGCCGTCAGGGGAGTCTCGTTTACAGTTTACTCCGGTGAAATTGTGGGTGTTGCCGGGGTTCAGGGCAATGGGCAGACCGAGCTGGTGGAGGCGATTACGCGTCTACGCGAGGCAAAATCTGGAGAGATTCAAATCCTCGCGCACAATGTGACTCACCAGACTGCCCGGCTGGTGACTTCACTTGGCATTGGGCATATCCCGGAAGATCGCCAGCGCCACGGGCTTGTGCTGAATTATCCGGTCGCTGATAACATGATTCTCTCAGACTACTATGGGGAACCGTTTAGTCATAGGGGCATTCTTGATGAGGATCACATTGCTGAGAATGCTCGGAATCTTGTCAAACAGTTCGATATCCGCACCCCAAGCATCTTTACACCTGCAAGTTCGCTTTCCGGGGGCAATCAGCAGAAGGTGATCGTCGCGCGGGAACTTGCGCGTTCACCTCATCTTCTGATCGCTAACCAGCCCACACGGGGGCTGGACGTTGGTTCGATTGAATTCATCCACGATCAAACGGTGGTAGCACGTGATGCAGGCGCTGGCGTCCTGCTCGTCTCTGCCGAGTTGGATGAGATTATGTCTCTCTCTGACCGCATTCTGGTCATGTATCAGGGGCAGATCATGGCGGAAGTCTCTGCGGCGGAAGCCACGCGTGAGCAGCTTGGTTTGTTGATGGCAGGCGTTTCGTGAACTCGACGAACGCAGTTACACATTTACATCGGAAGTAGCCCTACCTAAAGGATACACGGACTACTATGACTGATGAAGAGAAGAAACGTGCAGGCTTCAGACCCGATATCATGCAGGGTGTTATTGGGGTTTTTGTTCTATTGGCAATCCTCATCCCTGCGCTGATCGCTGGTTTCACGCTGCTACGTATTGTGATGCTGGTAGGCGTTCTAGCGGCCTGGGCGATCTGGGTATGGCAGGCCCCTCAAAGCGGCAGCGGCTTGATTGTGCCATTGCTGGCAGTGCTCACAGCCTTCATCGTAGGTGGGGTGGTCATCATGCTCGCGGCGGGTCAGGGAGTTCCCATCCTGCAGCGTCTGGTACTGGCGGTGCGCGGATATTCCGCGATGGTGGATGGCGCGTTCATCAAGCAGAATGCGTTTACCAATACGCTCGTCGCTTCTACGCCCTTAATCCTGACCGGGCTGGCGGTGGCCCTCGGCTTCCGGGCTGGATTGTTTAACATCGGAGCAGAAGGTCAATTCATCATTGGGGCCGCCTGCGGTGTTTTCGTAGGGTATGCGATTGAACTGCCCCCGGTGATCCATGCGATTGCAGCTCTGCTCGCTGGCGCACTCGGTGGGGCGATCTGGGGAGCCATCCCCGGATTTCTCAAGGCCCGGCTGGGGGCACACGAAGTCATCAATACGATCATGATGAACTTCATTGCAATCCAGCTTGTGGATTGGCTTGTGAACAATCCGCTGAGAGATACTTCCGGGACATCCTCGGTAATCCGCACTCCGTTTATTCACCCATCTGCTAATATTGCCCGGTTTAGTGAGATACTCCCGTCGCTCTTTGCTCCAGCGGATCGTTTGCATCTGGGGTTCTTTCTTTCGATAGCCATTGCTATTGGGGTCTGGTTCCTGCTCTGGAAAACGACGACAGGTTTCGAGCTTCGCACCGCGGGGTCGAATCTGAATGCGGCCCGCTA
>JAHEME010000183.1 GCA_024643825.1 Chloroflexota bacterium
GATCAGCCAGCGTTCGAGAAACGGGCGGACGATGGTGATCGTCCACTGAAGGAAGAGGATGGTCGTCACGGCAAGGAACGGCATCACCTCGTCACCGGGGAGGCCGAGCACGGCCCCCGCACGCGGAACCCAGACGATCACGGCGAGAGTGGCAATCGCGACGATGGGGCCGCGCAGGAAGAACTGGAGCATTTGCGACTTGATGAGTCGATCGGGGAGCAGGGAACCGACAAAGGCGATCACGTAGGACATGAAGGTCAGCATCACGGCGAGGACGGCATCGACGATCAGGAGAACTCCGTAGAACAGCACGGGAGATAGCTGCGACTGCCCGGAGATCAACAGGAAGGGGAATACGGCCAGGGCCGGGGCGGGATAGGTCAGGACCAGGTAGGTCATGCGCAGGTGGGTGGCGGGCGTCAGGGTGCGGCGGCGCGCTCGGAGGATGAACCACAGGCTGAGAACGACTGATCCAATGAAGTACAGCAGAAAGATGGCGAAGGCCGGGCCAGGCTGGAAGTGCGGGGCGGGTTCGCCGAAGGGGTCGCGGACGACGAGATCGGTGCTGATCACGAGGATCAGGAAGATGGCGGCGACGAGATACAGAAAGCGCACTGTTCGACGCCGCCTGCCTCGCGAAGGCAGCCCGGTCATGGCGAGGACGGCATCGGATACATGGACGTAGGCCGCCGGAGCGAAGGCGATGCCGATCCACTGGAAGCGGAGCCAGGTTTCGGCGGATTGGAGACTGCCCGCGAAGCTGACGCCGAGATCGCCAATGTAGGTCACGGTCACGAAGAAGAGCAGCAGGCTGAACGCGCGCGCGACGCTGTTGCGGATGTCTTTGACAAGGCTATAGAGAAAGAACGAGCCTGAGATGATGGCAATGGCTGCGCTCAGGCTTTCGTTCAGCAGTGGGCCGATGCGGAGTAAGAGTGTGTTCATACGATCAATGGTTGGTGGTATCGGAGCTGGTCATCACAAGGATCAAAACAGCGACTGCCCGAAGAAAATAGCGATATCCTGGTTGGGATAGTACAGATCATTGTACCCGGAGAAGACTAATCCGCGCTTCTGGAGGAAGTTGATGGCCGGAAAATTCTTGGTCTGGGTCTCAACGATGAGGCGGCGGAGGTTGTGCTCCAAGGCCCACTGGCGGGCGGCTCGCAGCAAGGATGTGCCGATCCCCTGCATGCGCGCGCTGCGATCTACGGCGAGGTCGGCGACCCAGGCGGATTCCTGGGCACGCTCCTCACGGATGTTCACGTAGCCGATGACATCTTCGCCCCACTGGGCGACCAGAAAGGCCGCGTGAAGCTGCCAGGATTCGATCAGCACATCGCCGGAGCGGGGGTAGAGCACCTTCATGGAGCGCGGCAGGCGGGCGGTACGGAAGGTGAGCGTGAATGTGCCGTCCAGCGCATCGCTGGCAACTTGCCAGACGAAGTCGGTGCTGACGGAGTGATCGAGCGCCATGCAGATTTCATAGTCGCTGGGCATCGCCGAGCGAACGGTGAGCGTATTAGAAGGTTCGAGTTGAGACATAGGCGAATTGTAACCAGCGTGGCGGAGTCTGACAATTGGCAGGTGGCTGATAGGGAATGGCGAATAGCGGATGGCTGATGGCGGATGGAGCTACAAGCTGCTCACGGCGCAAGATTCTGTTCATTAAAGAGGGCCGCGCGGGGCGGCCCTGACCTGGACTTTTCCAGAATAAAAAGGGGATGGAAAAACGGAGACCTATTTTTCTGGAATGGCCTTATTTCGGCCCAACTGCACTAGACCTCCTCCATCTTGCGGAGGAAGTTCTCGTTGATGGCTGTATGGCGACCGCGAGCGATGTTGATCATATCGACGAGCATGCCGTAGGCGGTGGTCTTCGGGCCGGGATCATTCTCGATCACGGTGAGGCGGGGGAGAATATCGGTTTCGTAATCGACGATGCTGGTTGTGCCCCGGACACTCGCCAGTGAATCGGTGAGGGGCACGCGCTCCGGGGCAACGCGGGCGACGACTTGCTCCCCTTCGCGCATGGCGGAGCAAATCAGGCGAATGCGTTCGCCAGCAGCGGCGGCCTGTTTGACTTCGGAGAGTTCCATGCCACGAATACCCGTTCGATCTACGTCTGCCGGGCGCAGGTCGGCCCCCATCAGAACGTTGGCAAGGATCACGGTCTTGATGGATGCATCCCAGCCGTCAATGTCGAGGGTGGGATCGGTCTCGGCGATGCCGATCTTCTGGGCCTCTGCCAACGCTTGATCGAAGGTGAGCGACTCTTCTTCCATGCGAGTGAGAATATAGTTGGTGGTGGAGTTGAAAATGCCACGTATGCGCTGAATTTGCGCAGCGGGCAGCCCCTCCCGACCGATGCCCAGGACGGGTGCGCCGTCCATCACGGTAGATTCAAAGAAGAATCCGACTTCGCTGCGGGCGGCGACCGCGCTCAGTTCGTGATAGCCAAAGGCAACGGGGCCTTTATTGGCGGTCACTACATGAATGCCGCGTTCCAGTAATCCGAAATCGTAGGCGAGGGCGGGCAGGCCATCGACCGGGTTGGTAGGGATGCTTTCAAAGACAAGGGTAGCGGGGCATTCGGCGAGAAAGTGGGCAGTATCTTCGATGGTGCGGCCCTGGTGCAGCCCGGTGATCGGGGAACCGTGCTGTACGGCATCGAGGGCGGTGCGAAGATTCACGCCCATCTTATCAATCACATGCCCGTGACGCCCGGTGCTAATACCCACCACGCGAATTGTGAGGCCAAGCTCATCCCGTAGATCATCGGCTTTGGCATGCAACAATTCGGCCAGCGCACGGCCTACGTTGCCAAACCCAAGCAATGCGACATTCCACTGCATAAAGAAGCTCCTGGGTATCGTAATGAATTCAGAATAAGTCAAACACTCACCCCAACCCGGCTATTGAAAACAGTCGGGGACAGGGGAAAAGACCCGATTCATATCTCAGGGGAAGAAAACCTGTGTCAGGTATGCACCCCATCGATGGAACGCTAACGCCCGCCCTGACCGACATCGGAAAGACCTGTCACTTCATCGCGGCGGATGACGGATTGAATGACATCTCCGGCAAAACGACATAACAGAGAGAGAAGCGCCTGATCCGTCTCGCTAAAGGGAGCTCCGCTGGTCTTGTTAAGCACTTCCAACACGCCCATGACACGCCCATTGGCAGCGATAGGAACAGCCAGCACAGAGTTGGTGGTGAAATCAAAACGAGTATCTACCCCAGCATAGAAGCGATCGTCACTGGCAGCGTTGTTGACAATCGTGGGGCGGTTATGTGAGGCGACCCATCCAGCGATGCCCTTGCCGGACGGGATGCGAACCCCCGCCAGAACTTCCTGCGGGACCTGCCCATAGGAGAGGACAAACACCAACTCGCCCGTTTCCTCATCCAGCACGAGGAGCGAGCCGTCTTCGGCATGGATGACGGCCAGAGCACTGGCAAGGAGACGCCCCAACAGCGGCATGATTTCCGTGTTGGGATCCATCTCATTGATAGCAGAAGCAAGAAGCCCGATGGAATCGATGACTTCGCGGAGGGAGAGAACTTCGCCTTTTAAGGATCGGTTTTCATCCTGGAGCCGCGATACCTCTTGTTGAAGATACCGTAGCTGGTCGCTCATGATGAGTCCTTTGCTGCCCGATGAAAGGAATTAACGGCAGCATCTCGCTAACGTGTATATCTGAAGTCTATCATGAAATGAAATGGCAGAACAAGCGAAATAGACGTTTTTGTGTTTGCTTTTGGTTATAAGAATCGCCTATAGGAGGTCTGGTAGTACATAGGTACGGGGTTGGATATGCCCACTACGGGTGATCTTTCGTTTCCCGCAGGTTTGGGCTTTGTGAGGAGGCGGCATCTTTCGAGATGCTACCTCACCCTCGGCCCGTCTCGGCAACTAGCAAAAAAGCTGCCAGTTGCTTGACCGGAGAGGGGAGAAAACCAACCTTACGATCTAAAGGCGGCGTTACCCTCCGAGCGATGAAATCGCCCGGCTACTCGCATCCTCGCTGCGCTCGGCGCGTGAAAAAGGGCCTCACGGCCCTTGTGTATAGCAGAGTTCTCACACGAGCATAGGAAATCGAAAGTTCTGCCACGCAAGCTATCTCACGAACTTCGCTCACAGGCATGGTATAATCGCGCTCAACAAGGGGGCAAAGCTATCGCCCTCGATGCATGTATTGAGGTCTTCTATGAAGAATGTCAGGCGCTGGCTGGTGCTGGCTCTTGGGTTGGGCATCAGCGGCGTTTTTGTGGTTCTGGCTCTCAAGGGGCTGGATTTACAGGAAGTCTGGGTCGGGCTGAAGCAGGCGCGGTATGGCTGGCTGATCCCCGGCGTGGCGGTGTATTTTGTGGCGGTGTGGGCGCGGACGTGGCGCTGGCACTACCTGCTGCGCCCGATCAAGCGCGTGCGGCTGCGCGACCTGTTCCCGATTGTGGTGATCGGATACATGGGGAATAACGTGTACCCGTTCCGGGCCGGAGAGGTGATCCGCGCGTGGGTGCTCAAGCGTAATGAAGACGTGAGCATCAGCGCATCGCTGGCGACGATCATTGTGGAGCGCATCTTTGATGGGCTGGTGATGCTGATCTTCGTGTTCGCGGCGCTGCCATTCGCCCCGATCCCTTCCCCGTTTGATCGGATCGTGGTGTGGATGACGGCGCTGTTCTTTGGGGCGTTGATGATGTTCTTCGTGCTGGCACTGCGACCGGAACTCACGCAGCGGTTGTACACGCGGGTGATCGAGGCGGTGATCCCGGCAGAGAGTGCGCGAAAGTCGGTGCTGGGGCTGGCGGATCGGTTCCTGGAAGGGCTGGCGTCGCTGCGAAGCCCCGCTGATCTGGGGATGACGCTGGTGACCTCCATCGTGATCTGGCTGACGGAGACTACGAAATACTGGTTCGTGATGCACGCCTTTGATTTTCAGGTAAGCTTCTTTGTGCTGATGCTGATGACGGCGGTGGTCAACCTGGCTACGACGCTGCCGAGTTCGCCGGGCTACGTGGGGACGTTCGACGAGCCGGGGATCGAGATTCTCAAGGTGTTCGGCGTTGGCGAGAATATCGCCGCCGCGTATACGTTGGTGCTGCACGCGGCTCTGTGGCTGCCGATCACGCTACTGGGATTCTATTACATGGCGCGGCAGGGCGTGCGCTGGGGAGATTTCACCCAGGCGACGCAGGCGGTGAGCGAAACGGCGGAGAATGTGTAACCACTGGCGGGGGTTGGATCGTTGAGGTGCTACCTCACCCCCGGCCCTTCTCCCACCCGGAGAAGGGAGAAAGACTCAGCCTAAAGAATCAGGCTGGCAAGAGAGAGATTTATCGTATGGTCATCAAGCGTATAGTGCTGCTGATCGGGACGCTGGCGTGTAGTTCAGCCGCGTTGATCGGGCCACCCAGCGCCACGCCAACCGAGACGGCGACGCCCGCCCCAAGCGATACTCCCACCCCAGCACCGACAGAGACACCGACTGCGCTGCCCGTGTTTGTTCCGGTGGAGTGCCAGGCGCAACCACTGGCAACGATTCCCCCGGCGACGACCATCGCCCAACCAACGCCCAGCGTAGAAGCCAACCCGGAGATCACGACCGATGTGCAGCTTCGGGTGTTCGATGATCTGGCAGCGACGATCAATCAAGTGTACGTGTACGAAGACTTCAACGGGCTGGACTGGCAAACGATCACGGATGATACGCGCACAAAGGTGGAATCTGGCCTCCTGACCGAGGCTTTCTATGTAGAGATGTCCCGGTATGTTGCATCGTTGGGAGACGACCACTCAAACTTTGAATCTCCGGTCGAGGTAGCTGCTTCGGAAGCGGAGCTTGCCGGGAAACTCGATTATGTGGGGATCGGGGTGCTGGCGATCACAACGGCGGATCGTGGGCATCTCACGATTTTGAGCGTGTTCCCCGAATCGCCAGCGGAGATTGCCGGGTTGAAGCCGCACGACAGTATTCTGGCGGTGGATGGGATTCCGCTGGTGGAAGGGGGGCGATCCTACCCGCAGCGGGTGCGTGGGCCGGAGTGCAGCGCGGCGGTGCTGACGGTGCAATCGCCGGGCGAGCCTCCGCGCGAGGTGCCGATTGTGCGCTACCGGATCACCGCATCGATTCCCATCGAGACCCATCTTGTGACCACTGACGATGGTTCGCGGATCGGGTATATCTTCCTGCCGACGTTCTTTGATCAGACGGTTCCGGGTCAGGTACAGCAGGCGTTGGAGGACTTCGGCGATCTGGATGGGTTGATTCTCGACAATCGCCAGAACGGAGGCGGA
>JAHEME010000184.1 GCA_024643825.1 Chloroflexota bacterium
ATCTGCGGCAGCAGTAGTTTGCTGAGTAACGATCAATTGAGGAGAAACAGCCCGTAGAGTTTCGAGTAGCGACGCCTCAAACGGCATCGTTACCAACACGTGAATAGGTTCCATGATCCACTTTCTTAGCACGAGGCGTGGATAGATCATAGATCAGACCATCGGCTCAAACAACTCGTAGGGTCGGGACGATAGCGATTACAATGGGAACAAAAGCGAAGAACTGGTCGTTCTAAGAATAGAATAGTAGTGAAGTCGCGTATTCGAGAAGAGGAGAAGAAAAGTGGCGAAACAGAAATGGTTTAGTGTCGCTCTTGTTGTGAGTGCTATATTTCTTGCCGCGTGCGCTGGCTCGGCAAGTCCTGGTGTTCAGATGGTAGAACCTGAATTTGCGGGTGCTTCTGCCCGGTCGTCAACTGGTGGAGCTGATGTCTATGCTGGTGACTTTGCGGTAGAAGCTCCGGCGGCAATGCCTCAGGATGCTGCGGGCAACGTTGCCTATGCGGATGAGTCAGTTGTAAGTGCGGAACAGCAAGCTGTCGATCGCCTAATTATTCGCACAGGGAGCATTAGCCTGGCAGCCGAAGATACGCGTGACGCACAAGCCGCCATCGAAGCCATGATCAACGAAATGGCCCCGGCAGGTGCCTTTATTGTTGGTAGCAACGAATATGGCGGAAGTGAGACTGTTTCCCCGTACATCAACATGCAGATCCGCGTACCCGCAGATCGTTTTGATGAAGCGATGGATCGGATCACTGCTCTAGCGGTGGAGGGAACAACACCTACTCGCAGCGAGTCCGGCGACGATGTGACGGCAGAGTATGTGGATCTGAACGCCCGCCTAGAAAGCCTGGAAGCGGCTCGTGATCGCCTGCTGGATATTATGGCAAACGCTCAGACGACCGAAGATTTACTTCAGGCAGAACAGCAGCTCACCCAGCGCGAAGCAGAAATCGAGTCGATCAAGGGGCGTGTTCAGTATCTTCAGCAGTCTGCGGCGCTGTCGAGCATTAGCCTTGATATTCAGCCTTACATTCTGAGCCAGCCAGTGGATACACGCTGGCGTCCGGCTGAGACTGTTCGCCGTGCGGCAGACGCTTTGTTGCGTAGCCTTCGGAATGTCGGCGACTTCCTCATCTACGTGACAATCGCTTGTGTGCCGTACTTGTTGGTGATCATCCCAATCCTGTATCTGATAGTCCGCTTCATCCGTGGACGACTCCAGAAGCGTCGCGAAAAGCGGGCGGCCCAATCGGTGCAAGCAACAGAGTCATAGTGGTATAGGAGAAAAGGGGGGAGCCGTTTGAATTGGCTCCCTCCTTGATTTCAGCCGTAGCCCTCAAATTCGTCGTCCCCGTAAAGGGTTTTTCCGCTGGCTTTTGCTGCTCGTTTGAGGCTCTTGCCTTGTAAGGGCGCTCCCATTGCCTTATAGAAGGCTTCGTCATAGGGGCGGGTTTGAATCACCACAGGCATAGGGACGGCGTGGCCCAGCACAATCGCTTGCTGGCGAGTATCCAGCCTCGCCAGCACCTCGCGAAGACCTTGAGCGCCGTTCACGCCCATGAGCACTGCTGTGATGTCCTTCTCATTATCCAGCAGGGCCGTGACGCGGGTTCCAACCTGTGACATGACTTCTTCGTCAATTGCGCTGGGCCGCTGATCCACCACAAGAAGCGTAACCTTATATTTGCGGAGTTCGCGGGCAATCGTGCCAAAGATCGTTTGCCGGGCGATCTGCGGGTCGAGAAATTTATGTGCTTCCTCGATGGTAATCATGAGCTGTGGGGGCTGCTTCGCTTCATCGCCTAGCGATTCTTCAATTCTCTTCACATACCGCTCGCGAAGCCTCCGCGTCAGATAGTTTGCTACAAGGATGTATGCTTCCAGCGCATTGCCATATCGCCCAAATTCCAGGACAACACTTCGCCCACTTTCAATGTAGTTGAGGATTTCCTGAACCGTATCGCCCTGAGTCTGTGGCACAAGAAACTTGAACCTCTCAAACCGCTGAAGACGGCGCACCAGCGCGGTCAATGACGGGCCATTGATGGTGGTTGTGTTGAGTAGGTCTTCAAGGATATGCGGCTCGGCAGTCAGAAGCTGCTGAATCCAATCCCTCCCCCATAGCCGCCGCAGCGTATAGGCGGCGTCAAGCATCGTGTCTGAAAGATCCATCGTTTGCCGTAGTGCCGATAAGTCTTCCGGGTCAATCTCGTTGAATGCGAGGGTTACAACAAAGTCGGGGCGAACGCCACGCCTGCGGGACGACTCATCGTCGAGTGTAAAGATGGCTACTTTATCGGGGAAAAGCTGCTTGAGCCCCTTATCTCTGGCTCCCAGTTCATTATAAACTTCCCATCCGTAGTCATTGTGCATGTCAAAGATGAGGTTGACCGCTGCCCCGCGCGCAATCACCCCTGCGAGCAGAATTCGCGTCAGATAACTTTTCCCTGTACCGCTTTTGCCAAACACGCCTACCGAGCGTTCCGTCAGTCGCTTGAGATCAACATTGATCTGTGTATTGAGAAGTTCCAGAGGCGCGCCAATGTTGAAGTGCGATTCATCCTCATCGCCAAATACGTCGTTGATGTCCTGCTCGGTGGCCGTCCATACTTCTTGAAAGTGTGGTGGAATCGTGCGGACGGGCTCAATCTGGCGATTTTCGTTGATGACCAGCATAGGGGCGATATGAACAACCCCAAACGCCATCGAGCCGCCGTACACATCAGCCAGGAATGGGTTGCTCATATCTGGTGGCGTAATGGCGATCTGTGCGCTGGTGCTTGCGAGGGTGATGTCAGTGACCATGCTGAAGAATCGCCGCTGGTGTCCATGTACGACAACGTAGCGCCCCGCAGCAAGCTCCTCTAATTCCGTGCCGGGGTCAAGTTTGACATCCAATCCCCGGCTTAGAGACCCACCTGTGACTACTCCGAGCCGTGGGGATCGTGGCCCGAAAAAATCATCAATCTCAGTCGTTTTTTTTGCCATTATTCCCTCAACATCAGAGTCTATTCAGTAATGCGCACCCGGTTGGGATAAATGAGACGCAGCAAGTTATCTAACCGAGCCATATCACCGCTTAGTAAGCGGGCGGCTTCTCTCCCCGCGCTGACCAGGAAATCATACTGCTCGGACTCTGGTCTGGTGAGTGCCGCCCGGACAAGGTTCGCAGCAAGAAGCTGCTCTCCCGGAACCTGTGACGCACTCAGAACAAGACGGAAGTAGTCGAAGTAGTCAGTGAATTCGCGCGATTCTGCGTCGGTGCAGAGGTACACGGGGGCCAGGCTGATCGGTGGTCGTGGTGGCAGTGCCTGACGGATTTGACCATCCACATCTCGATAGCCTGTGGCGAGCACACTCATCTCCACCGGTGCAATACGATGCACGCGTTGATCGCGAATGGTCTCTTCTGTGACAGCCTCTGCGAGCACAAGCTGTCGAACCAGTGGGTCATCATCGATGTGGATGTCGTAGAGAAGCCCATAGAGGACTTCCCGTGTGTCTGTACTCGGTTGTGTTTTCACGATCATGCCAAAGGCCAGCGAATCAATCTGCGTCAGCCCAGCCCCGGCTGAGAAACCAGATGTACTGGAGCGGAGCACATACCCTATCGGATCATCCCATTCATTAGCCATTAGAAGCCCTTTTGCGAGACTAGCGGGTTACGACGTGACGGGTCTTGTGTGCGCGAGCAGAATTCTTAGTAGACTGCTTTTCGCTTTCCGTTGCTTCGATCCCATGCCGGGTCAACGACACCTGAATCAGCATATTCAGTTGTCTAGTTTCCTCTCCTTTGACAACCGCCAACTCATCCGCACGGGTGAGCACATAAGGGTATCGGGAGGTCAGTTGCTGGCATTGATGATAGATCAGGGCCTGAATGCGGCTTAAGACAGTTCGGTCGGCAACGACCCACATAGGGACTTCTACGCGCGCAAGATGAGGAGCTTCGTGCGCGGAAGCGACGTTGATGTAGAAAAAGGCAATCTCATGCGTGTCCCCCCCGCTGCGGCGGAAGTCTTTGTTCTGTGGGGACATTTGGACGAACAGAGCCGTACGTTCCCCCGGCCCCAGCAGGGAGCGAAAATACTGGATGTCTTGCAATCCTTCAATCCGACCATTGCTGGCAAGAACTGCACGAGTAACCATGTCTTCAGGGGTATCTAGTAGATGCAGCAATCCAGCGACAAAACTACTTCGCGGTCGATCAACATACCCCGCAAGCTGTGCCTGAACATCCAGCAGCCGAGTCATCGCAGCGAAGTAGATTCCATACAATTGATCCCGATCAGGAACATCAGAACCAATGCCAAGAAATAGCAGTGACCCATCAAACAGAGTCAAGAGAGGACGCTCGTCGCCGCGATTCAACCATGCCTGCTCTGCCAGCGCCGCCATCTCAGAGACGGTGCGCCGTGCAGATACCATCGCTCCCGTGATCAATCCGCGATCCTGCGTCAGCATGTATTCAGGTTCGTAGAAAAGATAGGGCTGGCTCAAGATATGGGGGGCATCCCCACTTCCGTGATGAACAATGATCGTGCCGATATTCAGCAGATAATAGAGTGCGGCCCCGTGTGTGTTGGGAGCAATTTGCGAGCCATCGGTGGCAATGATCGTGGCAGATTCTGGGAGGCTATCAGGCGGATAGGTATTCCCCAGCGGCTCATCTAGGGGGCGTGCTCCACGATACCCTGCATCTTTGGCAACTGCATCTTGTACTCGATCCAGGATGTATTGCAGGTAGGCGGGGTCAGCATGGGCGTTCAGTATCTGGAGGGCAACTTCAATCTTGCTATCAATCTCTTCCTGCTGATTGGCAAGGTCCTGCCCCATGCGGTCAACCTGATCGGTTAATTTATGAAATTCCAGCGCCACAGAGCCACCCCACACAAAGATCGATTTTGTAACCGAATACAAACTACCCCTGAAGATAGCACGTGCGTTCTAAGTCGTCAAGCGAAGCAAGCGCAAGAATCATAAACGCCCCCACCAGATTAGCTTCTGGGTAATCCGGTGAGGTCGTTCCGTCATAGGTTGAGATCGGCAAGCCGCTTTTGAAGTTCATCTCTGGTGGCAAGAAGCATAGCCAGCTTGTCTCGCTCTCTTTGAATCACTTCTGAGGGAGCACGATTAACGAAGTCCTGATTAGCAAGAAGATTCTCCGATCGGTCAGATTGCTGGAGCACCTCGTCAAGCTCTCGTTCCATACGGGTCTTCTCCGTTGCAAGATCTACAAGGCCAGCGAGAGGCAGGTAGGCTGTCACACCAGAAACCGTGATGGTAGCCGCCTGTGACGGTGGTTCTGCGATGCTGGCTTCGATGCGCACCGTTTCTGAGTTCACATTCGCGAGTCTTCCAAACAGATCCCGCTGGGCTTCGAGCATGGTTCTAGCCTCTCCTGCGCTGATGATCGCTTCAATGCGCCTTGATGGAGGAACATTGTATTCGGCGCGAGCATTCCGAATCGCCCGTAGTAGGTCCATGAGTAGGGACATATCGGTTTCTGCTTGTGAATCGAAGAACGTTTCATCCATCTCCGGCCAGCGGGCGATGATCAGCGCTTCCCCTTGATGGGGAATTTGCTGCCAGATTTCTTCTGTCACATACGGAATGAAGGGATGGAGCATCCTCAGACATTGATCCAATACATAGGTCAATATATGGAGTGTGCGCATCTTAGCAGACGCATCTTCCCCATAAAGAGATGTTTTCGCAATCTCGATATACCAATCGGCATATTCCCCCCAGAGGAAGTCATACACCTGTCGCCCCGCTTCGCCATACAGGTAGTTCTCAAAGAGACGATCCACAGTGTCAATGAGATGATGCAAGCGGCTAAGAATCCAGCGGTCAGCAAGCGAAAGACCATTCCTTTCTGGTACTCCCGGCGGAATATCAACTTCTCCGAGATTGCCCACCAGAAATCGGGCAGCATTCCAGATCTTGTTGGCGAAGTTACGGTTCGCAGCCACACGCTCAATGCTCAGGTTCATATCATTTCCGGGTGTTGACCCTGTCAACAACGTGAAACGAAGAGCGTCTGTGCCGTATTCATCCATAACTTCGATAGGATCGATCACATTGCCCGCTGTCTTACTCATTTTCTTGCCATGCTCATCTCTCACAAGGCCATGGAGGTACACGGTTCGGAAAGGAGTCTCTTCTGTGAAGGACAGCCCCATCATCACCATACGGGCAACCCAAAAGAACAGGATGTCATACCCCGTTTCCATCATCGTCGTCGGGTAGAATCGCTGGA
>JAHEME010000185.1 GCA_024643825.1 Chloroflexota bacterium
CCTCACCATTGCTGTGATGTTCTTCATGATGATCGTTGGGATCATCATCACCGCAATTGGGGTGGGTCGAGTTGTTGAGACCTATTCACTGGAGACCCTGACCAGGGCCTTTCAGGGGGTAGGAATCACGGCGTTGATTCTGGGTGTTATTGGCCTCATCCGGTTGGAGTCTCGCTCTTCCCAGACCTCTGGAGAATCAGAACGATATTCCTGGACGGAACTAGGACGCGCTGTGCTGGGGAAACCCCAATCCCGTCTATTCTTCGTCTACCTGGTGGTGTTGCTTGCCGCCCTGTTAGGCCAGGATGTGCTGCTTGAGCCTTTTGGAGCGCAGGCATTTGGTCTCTCGGTAGAGGCGACGACACGGATTACCTCGATATGGGGCACCTGTATGCTGATCGCTTTGCTAGCCGCCGGGTGGTTGCAGCGTCGCTTCAGCAAGCGGATGGTCGCCAAAGTTGGCGCATGGGCGGCCATGATCGCGTTCCTGGGAATTGGCATCAGCGGGCTAATCACCAACACTTCGGTCTTCTATGCAGGTGTTGTCGTTCTTGGTATCGGGACGGGGCTATCCACCGTCGCTAATCTGTCACTCATGCTAGATATGACAACGGTTGAGAACGTCGGCTTATTCATTGGCGCGTGGGGCATGGCAAATGCAGTCTCGCGTCTGATTGGCCAACTCATGAGTGGTGTTGTGCGCGATATTTTCTCTGCCCTGGTGAGCAGTCAGGCTTTTGGTTATGTGGTGGTATTTGGCATTGAAGCGGCTTTCCTTGCGCTGTCACTGGTGATGCTGCGTGCGATCAATGTCGTTGCTTTTCAAGAGCAGGCCGCCAGCGAACGTACCGATCTTGTGGAGCACGCCGTTCTCATGAGTGATGCTCTCGGAAACTGATACTCCAGGGGTTTACTGGTAGGGAAAACCCCTGTCAGTAAACCTCTTGCATTCTCCCAAAATAACCCGGCAATTTTCTGCTGGGTTGTTTTGTTTTTTATGCTATGAGATGGGGGGACGCAGTCTGCCGCATGTGGCAAATATGGATTTTAGGTTACAATTTCTGGTGTTCAACCTGTGATATCCCATGAGGGTCTATTTCCATGCGGAAGCTATTGGTTACTGGCGGCGCCGGGTTTATTGGAAGCAATTTCGTGCGTCGCACTATTGAGCAACATCCAGACTATCAGGTGGCTGTGTTCGATAAGCTCACCTATGCGGGAAATCTGGATAACCTTGTTTCTGTTAGCGAAAACGCGAACTATAAATTTGTTCGTGGTGATATCGCTGATCGGGGTGCGGTTGCACGTGCATTGGAAGCAAATGCAATTGACACGGTGGTCAACTTTGCAGCTGAGACACATGTAGATCGCAGTATTCTAAGCCCGGATGCTTTTATTGAGGCAAACTCACGCGGTACTTATGTGCTGCTCAATGAGAGTCACAAACATGGCGTGGAACGTTTTTTGCACGTCAGCACAGATGAAGTCTATGGCTCCATTCCTGAGGGGTTCTTCCGTGAAGGGGATGCTCTCGAACCCAACAGCCCGTATGCTGCCAGCAAAGCCAGCGGCGATCTGATGGCGCGTGCCTATTACGTCACTTATGGGCTGAACACCGTAGTCACGCGCGGCAGCAATACCTACGGACCGTATCAGTACCCTGAAAAACTGCTGCCTCTCTTTATCTCGAATGCAATTGATAATGAGCCATTGCCTCTCTATGGCGATGGGATGCAAGTGCGTGATTGGCTGCACGTAGACGATCACTGTGCGGGAATCGATCTGGTGCTTCATCAGGGGGAACCCGGCGAAGTATATAATCTGGGTGGTGAGAACGAACGCCATAATCTCGATGTGATTCGCGGTATGCTCAACATAATGGGCAAGCCGGAGTCATTGATCCGGCCTGTAGAAGATAGGCCGGGCCATGATCGGCGCTATGCACTCGACAATGCAAAAGTGGGCGCGCTTGGATGGAGCCACGCGGTATCCTTCGAGCAGGGACTTGAGCGAACCATACGCTGGTATGAAGAGAATCAGTGGTGGTGGCGAAAGATCAAGTCCGGTGAATACGAAGCCTACTACAAAGCTCAATACAGCCAGCGTCTAAGCAGTTGATCCCTGATCGCTCCTGTTGAGAACTCCCAGCACGAAAGGCCCGTTCTTGCGTCCACGTATCTTGCCACGCTATGTTGTGATCCTACCTCTGCTGCTCCTACTTCTTTCGGGATGCAGCACGCCGACTCCACCAGAGGCGCAACCAACGCAGCCATCCGAGGTTGGCATCGCATCATCTACTCCGGCGGAAAGCGCGCCAACTTCGTTCAAGGAAGAACTGGTCATCTGTGCCAGCCAGGAACCGGAAACACTTATTGGGTCACGATCTCTCAGCGGTCAGGCGATTGAAGCGGCATTGTTTGGATCGACTGCTACCTATGGTGATGATTTCGGCGCACAGGCGGGCCAATTACTCGAAGGTCTTCCGTCGCTTGAAGATGGCAGCCTGCGTAAGAATCCTGATGAAACGATCACCGTTGTGCTGCACTATTCCTCTACACTGGTTTGGTCGGATGGAGAACCCGTCACCCTGGATGATGTCATTGCGGGGTTGGGGATGCCTCAATCGCCATTTGCCCCTCGCTTCGAGGTGATTGATGCGATAAAACTTAGTGATCACACGCTAGAACTTACTGCCGCGAACGGTGCTGAGTACCCCTATGTGCCTTCGCAGCCCCCATTGCCCATGCATATTCTTGGGTTGAATGTCAATCCCGCGCAGGCAGAGTTCACGGATTATGCTGGCAAACCAAAGCCAACGTTTGGAGCATACGCTCTTGATGAGTGGGTTCCAGGAAGCCACATTCTTCTGAAAGCCAATCCCTTTGCCGCAACGCCTCCTGTGATTTCCACGGTACGCTTTCGCTTCCTCTCCGACGTTCAGCAGCAGCAAGCAGAACTAGAGTCGGGTGGGTGTGACGTCCTCCTCGGCGATGGCATTTCTGCTGCGGATGTGTCCCTTTTTGCCGATACTGGAAGCGTTCAGACCCGCATCTATGAGGGATCTGGTTCAGCTTATGAGCAGGTTACTTTCAATACCCAGCCAGAACCATTTACCAACGTTCCATTCTTTGCAGACGCGCGTGTCAGGCAGGCGGTTGCTTTGGGAGTAGATCGGACTACGCTGGCGCAGCAAATGGTTCAGGGATTGTCAACCGTCATGGATAGCTGGCTGCCTGCTGAACACTGGGCCTACGCCGGAATTGGTTCACTGCCGCAATATGCAATTGATTCGTCTGCTGCTGCTGCGCTGCTGGACTCGGCTGGATGGCAAGATCAGGATGGGGACGGAGTACGTGAGTATCATGGAAGTGGCGGGACGTACACATGCCAGCGGGGGGATTGGCAGATCGAAGATGGTACGCTTCTCAGCCCAACCCTGATTACCACGGCAGACTCTCTACGAACCGGGATTGCGGAGAAACTGCGCACCGATCTGGCACAAATTGGCGTACAACTTCAGGTGCAAACTTTTCCTGCTGAAACATTGTTTTCTGTGGATGGTCCCCTGGCGCATAGAACGTTCGATTTGGCCCTATTCTCTGCATCGGTGCGACCCGACCCGGATGGAATCAGCCGATTTGTTGGCGCCGATGTATTCATGCATCCGGTTGATCTTGTCCCCGTTCATCGCTGGGAGCTTGAGAGTCGGTGGTTGACCTCGGAGCAGATGGTTGAACGGTTGGCATTGAATAATGCTCCGTCCCCTGCCGACTCATTTCAGGGGCAAAACTATGGGGCCTACTGCAACGAATCTGTGGATGTCGCCGTTGTCAACGCCAGCGAGACTGTCAGTAGAACTGAGAAGCAGAGCTTCTATGCGCAACAGCAGAGTCAGGTCGCATCTGATGTTCCGATCCTGCCTCTGTTTATGCGGCCTCGTATCGCTGTGAGCGCCCGGTATGTGTGTGGCGTTACCATCCATCCTTATGGCCCACTAACCTGGAATCTGGATCGATGGATGTTCGACTCGACCGGGGCGTGCAACCCATAAAGGCCGCAAGCCGTGCATGATTTCGATGCGCAATTATCTCGTGGGGAAGGGGGGGAGGATTTCCTTGACGCCTTCTTTACGGCGCGTGGGCATTTGATCCAACCTGCTACGAGGGGGCAGCAGTCGCGTGGGATCGACCGTGTGTTCGTCAAGGATGGCAAGACCGCACTGTGATCGAATACAAGACGGATTTTCGTGCTCACGAGACCGGGCATGCGTTCATAGAAACAGTATCTGTGGATACAGAGGACAAAGCTGGCTGGGCTTATACCAGTCAAGCGGACTATCTGGTGTATTATGCCCCAGCCCTAAAAGCTATCTATGTCATGCCGCTAGATTCGCTTCGGGCTTTACTTCCTGGCTGGTTGGAAGTCTACCCATCCCGGCAGGCGCAAAACAAAACATATGCTACTCATGGCTTGCTCGTGCCGCTGGAAGAGTTCGCCCGGCACACCTCGCAGTTATTCGTCATCAACGAATCAGAATGATCGGTTCCTATTGGTTGGGGGCAGATTCCTTAGTTCCTGCCCCAGTCAGGCCAAGCGGCTGACCGAGTGCCGTAACGTGGCATCGCTCACAGGCTGGATACACTACATTCTGTAAATCAAGAAACGAACTAAGTTCTGTTCCCGGTTTGTGAATGTGTGCCAGATGGCAGTCCACACAGCGCAAATCCGTTTCTTCGATGGTTGTCAGCCCGGCATCCAGAACAGATTGATAGATTTCTACCTGGTCAGCGGGGATGCTGTCGGGGAGCTTCAAGGCTTCGCCCTGCAACAGGAGTTTTTGCGCTGCCGGAAGTTTGTTGTGGAAGTGATTTTGGAAACCGACAACGAGCAGCGAATCGGCATGACACTTGATGCAGCTATCGGTCAGCAATTGAGGCACTTCTATATGAGTTTTTTCAATCGCCTGATCGGGCTGGCCTAACAGGTATATTGCCGCGTCACGCGCCCCCAGCGTGATGGCTGTTCCTCGATGGATTACCCCCTCATTGCCCCGATGGCAATCGATGCAGCGGAAATCCCTTGGGTCTTGTTGTGATGACGGAATAACATAGTGCGCGCTTGCAAGGTCCTCCAAGGGAATCACACCCGCCAGTGCAAATTGTGCACGGTTGTAATAGGTGCGTTCAGGAACCATGTGGCAGGAAGCGCAAAAGCGATCTTGCTCTTCCAATGACGAGATGGTTCCAATGGAAAGCAGGCCAATCAAAGTCAGGATTCCGACCAGAACAAGGAGCAACCGTCGCGAACGGGGTCTTTTTGCAGGGGGGGCGATGAGAATTGTGTCTTGAGAGGTCTGTGTCTCATCCATGCTTGTTAGCTCTCTGGCTCCTGGGCGTTGTAGGCGACGCTGTGAATGGCGTCTGTCCCATCGGGGTAGGCAGAATCCAGAGCGATTCCGGGCTGCCATTGGGTGTATCCGGTATCATCGGTAGCACGAACGGCAACCGTGAAGGCTCCGGTACGATTGGGCATCCACGCTGTCCACCATTGAGTCCAGACAAGCGGCGATGGCCCTTCGAGAAGATCACACACCTGCCAAGGCCCATCATCGACACGAATTTCAACCCTCTGGATCCGGCGCTTGCCAGCATAGGCCCAGCCCTGCAAGGTAAACGTTCCAGTGATTGTGGAGAATGCTTCGGGCAGACGGATCTGTGCGTTTGTCTTGACGGCTGCTACGTCACTCCATCCATATTGTTCATAGTAGCCTTGATAGCGCGTATCTACGAACTCGATGCTAGTAATCCATTTCGGCTGTTTTTGTCCGTACAAACCGGGAATCATAATACGCAGTGGGTAGCCATGCGCGTTTGTAAGCGGCTGATCATCCATTGCGTAGACAAGGAGGGTATCCTCCTGCAATATCCATTCCAGATCAACCGCTGTGCGATACCCATCCGCCGCGATGAACTTAGCGCGTTGTGCACCAGCTTTGATCCCCAGTTCTTTCAGAAGAGGCTGGAGTCGAAAACCAGTCCAGTGAGTGTTGCCGATGAGCGTCCCACCTATCGGGTTGCCAATGCACTCCAATGTGCGCATGATCGTGATTGGCTCAAAGTGCAGCACATCTTGATAGTTCAGGGTCAGGGGCTGCTCGACCAATCCGCCAATCTCCAGTGACCAACTTGTCTCATCGATAGGGGGAGCTGGAAGCAAGGCATACGCCTGTACATAGAATGAGTCTAGTGGCGTGAGCAAGGTTTCGCG
>JAHEME010000186.1 GCA_024643825.1 Chloroflexota bacterium
CCCGTATGATCGTAGGCCTGATCGACCGCGATGAAGGTCAGATGACGCTGATGGGCATTGATGTACCTTCAAAGGTTGGGGATCGCTCACTTTCTCTATGCGCGCAGTTGCAAATGGTCTTTCAAAATCCGCAAGACTCCCTGAACCCCTATCGTACGGTGCGGCAGTCCGTCCGCAGACCCCTGATCAAACTGGCGGGAATCTCTCGTGTGGAAGCTGATCGGGAGGTAGATCGGCTGCTTGAGTCTGTGCGCCTCCGAGCGGAGGTTGCCACGCGTTATCCAAGCGAGTTAAGTGGAGGCGAACGCCAGCGAGTCGCGATTGCTCGTGCGCTCGCCTCAAATCCAGGTTTGATCGTTTGTGATGAACCCATATCTTCCCTGGATATGTCTGTGCAATCGGCGTTATTGAATCTGTTGGCTCGATTGCAGGAAGAACGGGGCACTTCCTATCTTTTTATCTCACATGATCTGGCTGCCGTCGCTTATCTGGCGGATTATGTAGCCGTCATGTATCTGGGTGAATTATTCGAGGTAGGTTATGCCCGCGACCTCTTCAACCCACCGCTGCACCCGTATACAGAGGCGTTGATTTCCGCCATTCCCAGCCCAGACCCACAACGAGGAGGCAATCAAATTCTGCTATCCGGGGATATTCCTGATTCCGGCAGCAAGCCATCGGGCTGTGCCTTCCACTCCCGATGCCCCCATAAGATCGGGACCATCTGCGAAACACAACCCCCTCCCTGGCATGATAACGAGGATGAGCATCACATTCGCTGCCATATTCCTCTACAGAAGCTTGCTACCCTGCAAGCCTACCTTCTGAAAGATCAGATGGGGTAGATCAACATTGATACGTTTTCTCATTCGACGGTTGGCCTTTTTTGTCTTAACGTTGCTTCTGGCATCAATCCTGATCTTCACGCTTACTCGCATCCTACCCGGAGATGTGGCCCGCGTGCTGCTTGGACGCGATGCAGGTGCGCAGGAAGTTACACGAGTGCGATCCGAGCTAGGGCTTGACCAGCCCCTTCTGGTTCAGTACTTTCGTTGGGCTGGGTCATTCCTTACGCCAGATTGGGGAATGACGTTCGCCGCTCCCCGGCAGCCAATCCGCATGATTATCGAACAGCGGGCCACCCGTTCTGGGCAGCTTGCGCTACTCACGCTGATCATGGCCGTTCCAACCTCTATCATGCTGGGCGCAGTCGCAGGATTTACCGAAGATCGCTTACCAGATAACGTTATTTCTATCCTTGCACTATCAGTCGCCAGCTTGCCTGAATTTGTTACAGGTATCTTCCTGATCAACATTCTGGCGTTGCAGTGGGGATGGTTTCCGTCGAGTTCCTCAGTTCGGCCTGATGCCACCTTTGCCGAGGCTCTGCCGGGTCTTTGGCTTCCCGCAATCTCCGCCTCTCTAGTGTTGATCGCCTACATTGCTCGTTTAACTCGGGCAGGGGTCATTGAAGAATTGAAGAAGGATTACGTCCGGACAGCGATACTCAAAGGCGTACCCTATCCACTCGTAATCGTGAAGCATGTGCTCCGCAATGCACTGATCCCGACCATCACAGTCATTGCCACCAGCACAGGATGGCTGGTGAGTGGTCTGGTGGTCATCGAATTTGTATTCAGCTATCCAGGGCTGGGGCGTCTACTGGTTTTTGCAATTGACAATCGCGATCTGCCCCTAATTCAAGCCGTAGTGATGACCACTGTATTTGTCATCCTCACTGCTAACTTCGCGGCTGATCTGCTTTACGGCTTGTTGAATCCACGTATCGACCTCATTTCACAATGAGTAAGATGGTTGTAATCACTTCCGTCTAAACTCTGATTACTTATTCCATGCGTCCAATTGGAGACGATTATGCCCCTCCCGATCCTTGACCATTGGCAGAATACCCGAATTGGACTTCACCAGGTATCCCAGGTAGTTTCATCGCTTCGACGAGTAACGGCAGAGCCGGAGCCGAACTGGACACATATTGGACTTCGCTATACCCCCGGTGGGCTGACCACCGAAGACCTTCCACACCTGGGGCAGGTAGACATGAACTTCGCGGATCGATCCCTGATCGTCAGGCTGCTTGATAGCGGACCGGAGGAAATTTCGTTCCAGGGGATTTCTCCCGTCCAACTAGCCGATTCTCTTGAGGAAAAACTCAACGTGCACGGGCATGAGATTCTGCTGAATCGCAGCAAGATTATCAGTACAGAGCCAATCAACATTGACGTTAAATTGGCCCGTGACTACGCCATCACCCTGACCGCCGTCATGAATGCTTTGTCTGGTTTCCGCCAATCGCTCCCCGGCGAGAAGAGCCCGCTCGTAGTCTGGGCGCACGGCTTCGATACCGGGTTCCTGTGGTTTGCGACCGATCGATCTGTTGAAGAAGCGCCTCATCTGAACTTTGGCTTCTCTCCCCGCAGTCCCGGTTTTGATCGCCCGTATGTATACGCCTATCCCTGGCCCCGCCCAGAAGACATGACTTCGGTTCCCCTGCGCGCACCTGCCCGCTGGTATACCGAAAGCTGGAAGGGACTAGTCCTCGACTACGATCAGTTTCGCAATGAGTCGAATCCAGCGCAGGTGATTCAAAATGTGCTTACGGGAATGTATGAGTCGTTCGCACCCTTATTGAGATAAGACAAATGGGTTTGAGAATGGAACGAGTTAAGCCTGAGCCAGGGCAGGAGTCTGTTTGGGATTATCCTCGCCCACCACGCACAGAACCTACTTCGCAGCGAATTCGTGTCGAGCTCGGCGGGGTAACGATTGCCGATTCTACCCGTGCGGTTCGTATTCTGGAAACAAGCAGCCCACCTGTGTATTACTGGTCTATCTGGGTTGGGAATCAAGTGGCTGAAAACGCAGCCTGGAGCTATCAGAACCCCACGCCGGGGTATGAATCAATACAGGGATACCTCGCCTTTTACGCAGGTCGAATAGATGCATGTTATGTGGGCGACGAACGTGTGGAGCCACAGCCTGGCTCGTTTTATGGAGGCTGGATCACTTCCCAGATTGTAGGCCCCTTCAAAGGAACCCCTGGCACAGAAGACTGGTAAAGTGCGATGGATTGGGTGGATTGCCAGTGGGATAGCTGGCAGATGAGAGGGAAACGACAAGAATGACCCGCCCAGGACTCGAACCTGGAACCTACTGATTAAGAGTCAGCTGCTCTGCCATTGAGCTAGCGGGCCACATCAATTCAGTGTGATATTATACCGTACCCCGGAAAGTCGTCAAACCATTTTGCCCTCAGAAAAGTAATACTGTGAACCCTCAGTGCAGAAGAAGCGAATACTGTGCCTGCGCCAAAGAAGGTGGGCTTTTCACAGGGGGATCTTATAATTAGCCAGTGGGTATTCTGACCGAGATCATGGGGGTCTAACCAAATGACAGGAATGCAAACCATTGCTGAACGACTTGCCACCAATGTAGAACGTGTGATTGTTGGGAAAAATCGGGAAGTGATGCTTACCCTGATCGGGCTTCTTTGCCAGGGGCATATCCTGATTGAAGATGTCCCCGGTGTGGGCAAAACGATGCTGGCGAAAACACTCTCGCGGTCGCTTGGATGCACGTTCAGCCGAATCCAGTTTACACCGGACATGCTGCCCAGTGATGTCACTGGCGTATCGGTGTTTAACCAGAAAGAGCGAGAATTCGAGTTCCGTCCTGGCCCCATCATGGCTCAGGTCGTGTTGGCGGACGAGATTAACCGTGCCACCCCCAAGACTCAATCT
This sequence comes from Chloroflexota bacterium, assembly GCA_024643825.1. Lineage (GTDB taxonomy): Bacteria > Chloroflexota > Anaerolineae > Aggregatilineales > UBA3940 > JAHEME01. The sequence goes on from JAHEME010000186.1 coordinate 3,759, forward strand.
GCGCTGCTGGAAGCAATGGAAGAGCGTCAGGTGACGGTTGATGGAACGACCTATCATCTGGAGCGCCCGTTCCTGGTTATGGCTACACAGAACCCGATTGAGTATGAAGGCACGTTCCCACTACCGGAAGCACAGTTAGATCGGTTCATGGTGCGGATTCGTCTGGGATACCCCGCGTCGGCAGATGAAGTCTCTATTCTCGAAGCGCAGCAATATCAGCATCCCATCGAGCAGATTGAGCAGGTGGTGACGCTGGAAGAACTTCTTGCCGCACAGCAGGAAGTACGCAACATCTACGCAGATAAGCAGATCATTCGCTACATTGTCGATCTTGTATCGGCAACGCGTACCCATGAAGACGTATATCTGGGCGCAAGCCCGCGCGGAAGTCTGGCGCTGCATCGAGCAGCACAGGCGAGAGCCGCGATCGCTGGGCGTGATCACATTTTGCCTGATGATGTGAAAGAACTGGCGGAAGTCACACTGGCGCACCGCATCATTGTCGGGCCTGCCGCCCGCATCAAAGACGTAAACTCAGAGGCCATCGTGTCCGATATCCTCCGGCGCGTCCCGGTTCCGGGTGCGGCCCTTGGCACGCAGCGCAATTGATGAATCTTCATGGATAGGCGACGCAACGCACTCTATCTGATCGTTCTGGTCAGCTTTCTTGCGGGATTGATCACCGGGCGCACATTCTTCTTCAATGTGGCGTATGCTTTCACTTCACTGCTGATCTTTTCCTTCCTGTGGGCATGGACAGGTGCAAACTGGCTGCGACTCTCCCGTCAGACTCGTGCTCGTCGGGCACAGGTCGGACGCTACATGGAAGAACGATTCACCGTTCGCAATACCAGCATCATCCCCAAACTGTGGCTCGAAATCTACGATCACTCTACTTTGCCAGGGCACAGAGCCAGCCATGTCGTGAGCAACCTCAAACCTCGTGCTGGCGGCTCGTGGCTGGTACGAACTCTGTGCGTACAGCGTGGCGAGTTTGAGCTTGGCCCGCTTCGCATCGTAGCAGGCGATCCATTCGGGCTGTTTGAGACGGAGCGCAAGATCAACGCAACCTCGCGTCTGGTTGTGTATCCGTCCACTGTGCCGATCCCGGAATTCGCGCTGCCTATCGGCATCCTCCCCGGAGGGGATGCGCTGCGTCGGCGTACCCATCATGTAACATCGAACGCGTCCGGGGTGCGAGACTATGTACCCGGCGACAGCTTTGGTCGTATTCACTGGCGCTCCACAGCCCGCAAAGATCGGCTGGTTGTCAAAGAATTTGAGCTTGACCCGCTGGCCGATATTTGGATGATGATGGACGCGGACCGGACAGTTCACGCAGGGGAATTTCTCACCACCGATGCAGATGCAGAACGCATGCCGTGGGAAATCGAAGAGAGAGATTTTTCGATCCCACCCACGACAGAAGAATATGCCGTGACAACCACGGCATCGCTGGCGCGCCACTTTCTACAGAAGGATCGGTCCGTTGGATTCGCAACCTACGGTCAGCGCAGGGAGATCATTCAAGTAGATCGGGGCCCCCGTCAGATGACGAAATTACTGGAGACCCTTGCGGTTGTTCGTGCCCGTGGAACCATATCTCTCGATCAAATGCTCGTTCTTGAGGGCGATCAACTTTCGCGCGGGACAACCGTAATCGTGGTAACACCCTCCACGCGGGATGCCTGGGTCACAGCCTCACACCGATTGGTGCGCAGAGGTCTGCGTGTGATTGCGGTACTGATTGATGCAGAGAGCTTCGGCGGGAGACCAGGAACCCGTCAAATTGCGACGCATCTCGGTTCAGTTGGCATCCCTACCTATATCATTCGGCTTGGGGATGATCTACGGTTAGCACTGAGCCGCCAGCGGGCATGACCTCACTCGCCGATTCTGACAATAGCAATGTAGACGACAACCCACTCCGAACAGTCGGTAGCCGAAGCCCTAAGAAAAATGCACTCGCCGCAAATAAGGACGTGACCACAAACAACACAGGGTAGGAAGTCCACCCAAGGAGCCAGCCTGCAAATACGGGGCCAATCACCCCCAGGCTGGCAATGGCATTGGATGTCCCCAGATAGATGCTTCTCTGGCCTACGGGGGAAGCATCGAGTATGTAATTCAAGAATCCCAGCAATCCCACATTCTCGATAAGACCAATCACCACATAGATGACAAAAAAGAGGATTCGGATAGCACTCGCGGACGATTGTGCAAAGGAGAGGCCAATCGCCAGTACAGGGGCAAGTGTTGTAAAGAGCAAACTCGCTTGAATCGCGCGCCGTGCTCCATATCTATCGGCGATTCTCCCCAGCACCAGACTTCCCAGAAGAGACCCCGCTGTTTGAGCCAGGATAAATAGCGCAATAACCGGATCGGGCAGCCCCATTTCCTCCGTTGCATAGAGAACATAAAAAGGGGAAGCCATCGTTCCTAATGCCAACAGCACTCGCACCAGCGTTACCTGCCTGAGATTCGAATCTTGCAGA
>JAHEME010000187.1 GCA_024643825.1 Chloroflexota bacterium
CCGAGGTCAACAAGCCGCTGCTCGATGAGGTGATCATCCAGCCCACGCACGAACTCCGCGTCACGGCCCCGGATGGGCAGGAGATTCAGGTGTGGTACATCCTGCCGCCGGGCTACGAAGAGGGTAAGACCTATCCCCTGGCCTTCAATGTGCATGGCGGCCCACATGTGATGTGGAGTCCCAGCGCGCGCACCATGTGGCACGAATGGCAGCATCATGCCGCCAGCGGCTATGTCGTGCTCTACAGCAACCCGCGCGGAGCCGATGGTTACGGCGAAGTCTTCCGCGATGCCATCCACGCCAAGTGGGGCGAGCCTGCTTTCACCGATCTGATGGCGGTGGTCGATGCTGCCATTGAAAAGGGTTTCGTCGACGAGAAACGCATGGCGGTAACGGGCGGGTCGTATGGCGGCTACATGACCGCCTGGATCGTCGGGCACACGGATCGGTTCGCCTGTGCCCTAACCGCGCGCGGAGTCTATAACCTGCTCTCATTCTATGGAACCAGCGATATTCCCCTGCTGATCTCCGAGGAGTTTGATGTCGAACCGTGGGAAGATCACGAACTTCTATGGAAGTGGTCGCCGCTGGCCTACGCGCACCAGATCAAGACACCGCTGTTGATCAAGCACGGCGATAACGATTTCCGCGTGCCCATCGAGCAGGCCGAGCAGTTGTACGCGCTGGCGCGGCGCAGCGGTGCGCCCGTTGAGTTCATCCGCTATCCGCGCGACGGGCACGAGCTATCACGCAGCGGTGAGCCAGCGCACCGAATTTCGCGCCTCACCGTGATGGTCGATTGGTTCGACAAGTACTGCAAGCCGGGCGCGTAACTCAAACATCGATATGCCCACCCCACAGCCGACCCATCCCGGAGATCGCCGTCCCATGACGAACCATTCTCCCTTCTTCATTGTCGGCTGTGGGCGCTCTGGCACGACGCTGCTGCGCACCATGTTGAATCACCACCCGCAGGTCGCCATTCCCCTCGAATCCCTGTTCATGGTCGATTATCTGCGCGCGGCTCCCTTGATCCCCGTGACCGTGCTCGCCAATGTGCTCGTTCACGATTACGAGTTCCGCGAGTGGCGTATGCCCCTCAGCCGCGACGACCTCGTCGGATGCCACACTGCTAAAGACTTGATGGATCGCATCCACGAATGCTATCAAGCGCAGGAAGGTAAGTCCCGCTGGGGTCAGAAGACCCCCCGATTCGTGCGGCATGGCGATCTGCTCAAGGCCACCTATCCAGCAGCGAAGTTCATCCACTTGCTGCGCGATCCGCGCGCCGTGACGCTCTCCCTGATGCGCTCGAATCTGCATCGCAGCAACGCCTATTTCGGCGCGCGCCGTTGGCTCATGGATGTGGGGGCAGGTCGGAACCTGAAAGCTGCCTACCCGGACGATGTGCTGGAGGTTCGCTACGAAGACCTTGTGAGCGAGCCAGAAGCTACCCTGCGGACTATCTGCGACTTCCTCTCGCTGCCATTCGATGCTACGATGCTCGACTATGACCAGACCGGAACCCGCGAATATCAGCCCATCTTCGATCAGATTCATGACCGCCTGCACCAGCCGCCTCGCGCGGACCGCATCGAGGCATGGCGGGAGGAGCTATCCCCGCGCGACTGGGCGGTCGTCGAGGCCGTCTGCGCGGAAACTATGCACGAAGTCGGCTATCAGCCGGAGCTTGTCGAGCCCCAGATTGACCCGGCCTATCTACGCCTTCTCAAGCGAGACCGCGCCCTGAAGCTCCTTCAGCAGATTGCCCATCGTGTCTTTCGCCGCCCGCGTGAGCTAACTTCTTTTGTATGGCGCAAGCTCCGTCTTGGCCTGCTGTGGCACGATCTTCGGGAAGTCAATTATTAGAAAAGAGGGGTTGTGAAAATCGGCGTTGTCTTTCCCCAGATAGAATTCGGCAGCGATCCGGCTGCCATCCGCGATTACGCACAGACAGCCGAGGGGCTGGGTTTTTCCCACATCCTCGCCTACGATCACGTCCTCGGAGCCAACCCCGACCGTCCCGGCGGCTGGCGTGGGCCGTATACCTACACCGATCCCTTCCATGAGCCGTTCCTTCTGTTCAGCTACATGGCTGCCCTCACCCAGCGCATCGAGTTTGCGACCGGGATCATCATCCTCCCGCAGCGGCAAACGGCCCTCGTAGCGAAACAGGCCGCGCAGGTAGATGTATTGAGCCAGGGGCGGCTCCGATTAGGAGTAGGGCTGGGCTGGAATCAGGTGGAGTACGAAGCATTGAACGAGGACTTCCACACGCGCGGCAAACGCATGGACGAGCAGGTTGAGGTGATGCGCCTGCTGTGGCGCGATCAACTCGTGACATTCAAGGGGCAGTGGCACACGATCTCCGATGCGGGCATCGAGCCGCGCCCCGCCAAAGGATCGATCCCCCTCTGGTTCGGTGGTTCTGCCGATCCGGTGCTCCGCCGCATGGCTCGCCTGGGCGATGGCTGGATGAACAACCAGTCCAAACCGGAGGATGCGAAGCCGATTCTCGAAACGCTGCGAACTTATCTGGCAGAAGCCGGACGTTCGTGGGACGACTTCGGATTAGAGCCGCGCATCAACATTCGGGGCACAACTCCCGATGTGTGGACCAGCCTTGTCGCCGAGTGGCAGGCCCTTGGCGCGACCCACCTCAGCTTTAACAGCATGTATGGCGGTTTCACCACCCCGGCCCAGCACATCGAAACCATCCGCCAGTTCGCGGAGGTTGTGGGCGTGAAGCCGGGGTAGAGTTTTCACGCTTTCGCTGGATTATCCAGCGAGCGCCGCGTCGATCTCCGCCAGGAGATCCGGGGTGAGTTCGGCGGTCAGCGCCGCCAGATTTTCTTCCACCTGAGTCACCTTTGTGGCCCCGGTGATCACGCTGCTTACAGCGGGCCGTCGCATCGCCCATGCCAGCGCAAGCTGGGCGCGGCTGACTCCCAGCTTTTCCGCAATCGGGGCAAGCCGCTTCACCTTCGCTTGCGTCTCCTTGCTGAACATCTCGTCTTTCATCCAGTCAATCGTCGCCATCCGGGTTTCTTTGCCGATCCCGCCCTCATACTTCCCGGTCAGGATGCCGCCATGCAGCGGGCTGAACGTCACCAGCCCCATGCCATTCTTCTCCGCTACCGGGATGATCTCGTTCTCCACCGAGGCGCGTTCGATCATGTTGTATTCTGGCTGCTCGACCTGCGGCGCGTACAGGTGATACTTCTCCGCCAGATCGTGCGCCTGCTGAATCTGCGCGGCAGTCCACATGCTCGTACCCCAATACAGAATCTTGCCCTGATGGATCAGGTCATCCATCGCCCGCATCGTCTCCAACAGGGGCGTTTCCTCATCCCACCGATGGCAGAAGTACAGGTCGAGGTAGTCCGTCCCAACCCGCTGAAGCGACTTGTCGACGCTTTCCATGATGTGCTTGCGCGAGAGTCCCTTATCGTTCGGGTCGTCGCTCATGGGCCAGAACAGCTTGGAGGAGATCACGAGCGTGTGCCGAGGGAAGTCCTTGAGCACCGCCCCCATCATGCGCTCTGATTCGCCGTGTGCGTAGGCATCGGCAATATCAAAGAATGTGATCCCGCTGTCATAGGCCTTTTGGATAATGTCTTGGGCCATCTTTTGATCTTTGACGGTGCGGCCAAACGTGATCCAGCCGCCAAGCGCGATCGCGCTTACCTTGAGACCCGAACGGCCCAGGTTTCGATATTCCATGAATGAGACTCCTTACGATGCAATTCAGGGGAAGAAAAGGCAGAAGGTTCCACCATCCGTGATTATACCAGCCCCCCCACCTTTCCCGGAAAACATCGAACCCGCCGTGTGGCGGGTTCGAAACTTTTATTCTGATCCATGTCGATCCGTTCGAATGAGGATGGTAGTTTACTCATCACCCATCAGGGTGCAGATTTTCTGAAAGAAAATCTGCTATAAGTAAGGGCCAAGGGCCCTTACGTCCATCACTTCTCACTCATGCCCGTAACTTCGCGCCGATCTTCGCTTCCAGCGCCCGCACGATCTTCGCTCGCAGCGCATCCGCGTCCTTGTCCCGCAGCGTCTTGTTCTCTGCCTGGAAGGTCAGCGCGTAGGCCAGACTCTTGTTCCCGGCCCCGATCTGCTCGCCCCGGTACAGGTCAAACAGCGTCACCTCTCGCAGCAAACCGCCTCCTGCGCCCCAGATCGCCGCTTCCACGTCCGCAGCCGCGACGCTTTCTCCCACCACCACCGCGATGTCCTGATAGATCGCGGGGTAGTTCGAGATCGGCGTGATGATGTCGAGATCAGTCAGGTTGCCAGTCAACGCCGCGATGGGCAGTTCCGCGACCAGCACAGGCTGATCGGGCAGCCCCAATGCCTCCCGCACCAGCGGGTGAAGTTCTCCCAGTGTGCCCGCCTGAGTGTCGCCGATCATCAGGCAGGCGGTACGTCCGGGGAAGAACGTGCTGTGTTCGCACGTACCGAACGTCACATCTGCCAGCCGCAGTGCCCCGGTCAGTTGCTCGACGATCCCCTTGAGATCGTAGAAGTCCATCAGCCCATTGCCCACCGCACCGACATCCTGCCATGTGTTCGGGTGGCGCGGCCCGGTCAGAGCGATGCACACGTGTGCTGGTTCGTCGGGCAGCTTCTGCCCTTGAACAGGTAGATATACATGCCCGATTTCGAACAATGCCTGTCGATCCGACCAGCGGGCATTCGCTGCCAGCACGTCGAGCATGCTGCCCATCAGGGTATGCCGCATCACGGTCTTATCCTGACTGATCGGGTTCGCCAGCGTCACATACCCTTCCTCCGGCCAATCAGAGCGCGATCCAGTAGGGGTGAGCAGGGCTTCGTGATCCGGGGTGGTCAGCCGGTAGGTGATGATCTCCTGCAATCCGGCCCGCACCAGCGCATCGCGCACCCGTTCCTCCCCAACCAGCGCCACATTCGCGCGCTGTGGCGGAAGCTCATCCGCAATCAATGTGACCGGGATGCGGTCATACCCATAGATGCGCGCGATCTCCTCGATCAAATCTGCCTGCGCCACCGTCGCGCCGATGTCTTCATTCATATCGCCTGCGGTCAACCCAATATCCAGCCGATGATCGGGCACGGTCACGCGCAGGGCGTCCGCGCCGATCTTCTCTACGCCAAATTCCAGCGATGCAAGAATGTCGGCGATCTCCCCCTGCGAGAGTGCGATCCCCAGAATACGCTCTACTTCCTTAACAGGCAGATCGACAACCACGACCTGCGCGGGGTGTGGATAGTCATCAAGGATGCCCTCTGCGATGTTTCCCCCTGCGATCATGCGCATCAGATCGATGGCGCGGCGCAGCCCGACTTCCGCCTGTGCCGGATGCACTCCCCGGCTGAAGCGCGCCCCCGCCTCGGAGCCGATCTCCTTGCCCCGTTCGCGCTGGGCTTGCAGCGTCTGCCGCATGTTGATGAAGTTCCAACTCGCCGCTTCCAGCAGCACATTGGTCGTGCTTACGTCCCGCAGCGCATCTTCCGCCGAGGCATCATTGATCTCCGATTCCGCGCCGCCCATGATCCCGCCGAGGCTCAATGCGCCCGCTGTATCCGCCACGAGGATCGTAAAATCATCGAGCTTGCGTACCACCTCATCCAGCGTAGTCAGCGTCTCGCCCTTCTCCGGCAGCCGTGTGATGATCGTTGGCATCTTCCCGCCCGCTCGTTCGACCAACACATCATAATCGAAGGCGTGTAAAGGTTGCCCCGTTTCCAGCATCACGTAGTTGGTGATGTCTACGATGTTGTTGATCGGGCGCATCCCTGCCAGCCGCAGACGACGCTGCATCCATTCCGGTGACGGCCCAACTCTCACCCCTTTGATCAACGCCAGTGTGAAGCGTGGATTCAGGTCACGCTCTCGAATGTCCAGCGCAACCTGCCCTTGAATCGAGGGGGCAGTCGCCGTCACTTCTGTCGATGGAAGCCGCAGATTCTGCCCGGTCAACGCCGCGATCTCCCGCGCAATCCCCACCATCGAGAAGTTGCGCGCCATGTTGGGCGTGAGTTCGATATCGAGCACCACATCCCCCATCACATCCTGAAGCGGAGTACCAGGAGCCGCATCCGTTTCCAGCAGCAGGATTCCATCGTGGTCATCCGAGAGTCCCAGTTCTTTGCCGGAACATACCATGCTCTTGTTTTCGATCCCCCGCAGATTGCGCGGCTTGATCACCAGCCGCGAACCATCTTCCTTGTGCCCGTCGATCACCTCGGCGTTTTCCCGCGC
>JAHEME010000188.1 GCA_024643825.1 Chloroflexota bacterium
ATAGGCGGCCACCAATCCCCCACCGTTGTACTCTGCACACTGATAAATCATATCCAGTAAAGTGGCAAGATCTTGCACCGTGGTCTGAGCTGCTTCATCGGCCCTGGAATCAATGCACTGCCCTGATCGCGCGGCCTCTCTGGCAGGGGTACTTATATAGGGCACAGGCGGGACTTCCTGGTTAGGATCGTTGATAAACGGTGCTGCTAGAAATGTGTTCTGGAGTCCCAATTTACGTTCCATCTCTGAAACGTTCTCGGCACCTACTTGTGCATCTTCAAAGCCAATTTTATAGAGCATTGCATTGGCCGATATATTGCCGGATAGAGTCATAGTTTCAATGAGATTCTTGTAATCATCCGTCCCTTCCTCTGGGACCCAATCCAGATACTTGAAGAAATCCACCATAATAGGGATTTTCATAGTGCTCGTACTGGCGTAGGCTACTTCACAGTCTACAGGTATCGGGGATAGACTTCGGTTATCAACATCCATCTCCATCTCTTCGCCCGTCTGCAAATCAATCACGTAGACTGAAACGACCCCTTGAAATTTCTGTGACGCAACATACTGGACTAGCAACGACTTCAGTGTCTCCAGTCCTGGGCGCTCGCTCCCCTGTTCCGTGACAACTAGGTCTAAGATGCGATCCGTTGGACGTTGAAGTGCATCAACAATTAATTGTTCGGAGGCTGCCTGATCGAGCGTATAGCCCGGCTTCCCCTGTGCGAACGACAGAGTTTCAAGCACAGGCTGTGCTTGTGAAGGTGGACTATCATAACGAACCGCCACATCAGCCAGCCATGCAGATAATTGCTCACTTGAATAGTCACTTACCAGATCGATACTTGTAGGCGGCTCAGGCTTCATCCAGATATAATTCCAGAATCCGGACCAAAACCCTACTTCCGCATGATGATCATTAGCACTTGCTAACATCGTTTCAGAGTCAACTCGAAAACTAACTTGAGCTGGGTCGAGTCTGAGTTCCTGGTCTCTGTATCGCACGATTATGGGAGACCCATAGGCTTGCTCAAGATATGCTTGCGATTCCGCATCCGAAAGCCCACTTACGGGAACTCCACCAAGTACCAGGCTCGCAGGCATCTTCTGCCGTTCCCCACTAAAACTCCCCAATTGGGCAACCATTAGAATCGTCGCAAGCAGAATCATGGCGAGTCCGGACAGTTCCAACACGGGGACATGCGCCCGACGTTTGGCCGCAGGCATTCTCATTCCCATAGCAAATTGACCCCAGCATTCCGTGAGACCATTGCAGCCCGCACAGATGCTGCATGGAAGGGCAGCATACGCGGAGCGTCTTCAGGCCGCACCCATTGAAAACCCAACAATTCTCGGCTGACTTGAGAAATCTGACCAACGGAACGACATAAAAAGGACATATCCAGATGAGCACCTGAGTATGCACCTAGATCGACCAGTAAGGGATGCAGAATCTTGACGTCTAGCCCAAGTTCCTCCCGCAATTCACGCTGCAAGCCCGCTGAAGGCTGCTCCCGCTTACCGAGCCAACCTCCCGGAAGTCCCCAACTCCACCCTGGATGAAAAACATGCTCGACGATCAGGATTTCACCGCCTTCGTTCACAATCACACCAACCACCCCGGCTGTATACTTCGCCTGGAGTTGACGAAAAGCAACCCGCATGACAACAGTCAATACGGGCATCCGGGCTAAGATGGCGGCTATACGACTCATTCCACGGTTTTGCATATGGCACATCTTCCCCGCCGCATTGGGTAAAGCCAGATTGGACTATACCATCCAGGAAAGACGTATGCTACATTCAAAACGAGGCACAATGAGGATAGAGCATGATGGTAATCTACCCAATCTGCCTGTAGTAACAAGATCGGCGTTATTATCTTTTCTAGCGATACAGGCTTCCCACATTGGGAACGCCGATTCCAAGAAACAGTTTGAATACTCAGCGGAGCAAGGTTCCTTTGGCAACGCCTAGAGGCCATATTGTATACTAGCGGTGGAGCTGTTCAATGGCTCCGGGAACCCATTAATCATACTGATTCTCTATCAAGGAGCCGACAATGCCCAACAGCGTACAACAGGTTTTTGCTGAGATTGGCGATCATTTTGATCCCGTCGCCTGGGGTTCTCAAGACGCTGTATTGAATTTTGACATTACAGAAGATGACGGAGGTCAGTGGACAGCCACTATCAAGGATGGAACGTTGACAGTGAGTGAGGGGCAATCGGACTCAGCTGACATGACCGTAATTACTACCGGGCCTGACATGCTGGCAATGGTGAACGGAGAACTCAATGCGGTGAGCGCCTTCATGCAGGGACGAGTTCGCATTGAAGGCGACATGTCACTTGCTATGAAACTTCAGGCCCTACTGAACTCGTGAGATTGCGACAAACCGAATGTTTTTGTCACCGTTTTATGACCATTTCCGTTCATTTTTTTGTGTGACAAAATGATGTAAAAAGTGCCTACTCTTCGTTGAAATGCGCCGGTTCTTCTGACGACTCCGTTGTGCAAAAACACATGTGACCGACTCCCAAACAAGAGTCGGTCACATTCAGTCAGTCGGGGCGGCGGGATTCGAACCCACGACCTCTACAACCCCATTGTAGCGCGCTACCAAACTGCGCCACGCCCCGCAATGCACGTAGTGTAGCATATGCAGTGACCGCAGGCAATAGGATCATCTGGATTAAGTGGTGAATGAACAGCCTCAGCTTGTCGCGGGTGGTTGTAGCATCTTTTGGTGTGCTACAATCTCGCATTGTTGTGTTTCGCTATTCCTGTATGGATCATCACAGGTTCTTCACGAGTATCGGGGACTATGGAATCAGAACCAACCAATAATCAACCGCATAAAAAGAGTCTTCGGAATGCCGTCTTTCAGGGTGTTCTGGTCGGGCTGCTGATCGGCGTCGGATTTGGCGCAGGCTTTCTTTATGGTGAACTGTCTGTGCGCCCCCCAACGACAACAGAGTCGTTTGATTTTCTAAATGAAATTCAGGGGCAACTCAATGAATCTTTTCTGTACGACGCGCCGCCACAGAGTGCTCAGGTATACGGAGCAGCCAAGGGTCTGGTAGCAACTTACAACGATCCATACACATTCTTTGTCGAACCTCAAACAGCCGAAGTAGATACAGGGAATCTCGCAGGTCGATTTGGCGGTATCGGAGCAGAAATCGCACAGGATGCTGAGGGAAAGTTCGTCATTACCCGCGTGTACCGTGACAATCCTGCATTCGCGTCAGGACTTCAGGAAGGCGACATCATTGTCGCAGTTGATAGCACAGACGTTACCGGGGGCAATCATGACCTGAACAAACTCATCGCCCTTATTCGGGGCGATATAGGAGATCCCGTCACGATCACTGTCGAACGAGATGGAAACCGCGCAGATTACTCTATTGTTCGTTCCGAGGTTCTGATTCCCGCTGTTTTCTGGCGAATGCTGGACGAAGACTCACGTATCGGCTATTTGCAGATTACGCGCTTTACAGATCGCGCCCCGGATGAGCTTCAAGAGGCTCTCAAGGAACTCCAAACGGCAGGAGCACAGGCGATCATCCTGGATTTGAGAAATAATGGAGGAGGTCTGGTAGATTCTACGATCCAGATTGCTGGGAATTTTCTAGACGGCGGCCCGATTCTATTTGAACAGAGTCACGAAGGCGACGAGCAGATTCGGAATGCTGCCCGCGGAGGCCGTTTTGTAGATATTCCCATGGTTGTCCTAGTAAACAGCGGCACTGCCAGTTCAGCAGAGATTCTAGCAGGTGCATTGCAGGATCGGGGGCGAGCAGTTGTTATTGGCGAAAGCACCTATGGAAAAGGCTCAGTACAATTCATCCTGCCTCTGAGCGACGGGTCTTCGCTGCATGTGACCACCGCGCAATGGTTCACACCAAATCACCATCGGCTTGAAGGATCGGGCCTCACCCCTGATGTAGCTATTGCAGCAGTGCCAGATGTCGATTCCGTGCTCGAAGCCGGGCTAGAACAGCTAGTCAAGCAGTTGGGTGAATAGGATTGCCGAGTCCAGCAATTCGAAGCAAACAGTGAGCCGTCATTTCCGAATGAGATCACTCGGAACGATCACTCTATATGGGGAGCAATGCATTGTTCAACCTCCCATTAGCCGCAATCTGATCCGCAGCTAGAAGCATCTACCTACAGGCAGACCCTATGTCAGAGACTCCTATCAAAGTGGTGGTGACGAATCGGAAAGCCCGCCACGAATATCACATCGAAGACAGGCTTGAAGTTGGGATTGTTCTGACAGGCACGGAAATCAAGTCGATTCGTGCAGGACGAGCCAGCCTTCAAGAGGCTTATGTGATCTTTAAAGAAGACGAATTGTGGGTCATCAATATGCATATCTCGACCTACGATCCCGGCCACAAAACCAATCATGAACCGCTGCGCCCACGCAAACTCCTAATGCACCGCCGCGAGATCGACAAGTGGATCGACTCGGCAAAACAGCGCGGATACACCATGATCCCTCTGCGACTGTACCTTAAGCGAGGGCGAGCCAAGCTGGAAATTGCGCTGGCCAAAGGCAAGAAGTTGTATGATAAACGAGAAACACTTACCAAACGAGACGCCCAACGCCGTATTGATCGTGCCCTGAATGAACGAGGCTAAGGATAGGCCCCATGAGTGTCGTGGATTTTCCGTGGCCGCAGTCGCTGCGCGGAATCAATGATCTGAGCAGCGAGGTGAAGAGAGCTATCTACCAGACTCTGGTTCCGGAGAAACTTGTAATCGGCTATGAAATTGATTTTCGTGACCCTGAGAGAGTAGAGATCGCCTGTCCATCAGACACTCGCTCGGTCGAAATCCGTATTTATCATGACCCTGATGATCATGACCCGATGTTGTATCTGCATATGGCTGATACGCTGAACTTCCAGATTGCTATTCTGCTGCTTGTGATTAATGATCCGCACTCACCACGCTTCAATGTCGATATTGCAGAAAATGGACTGCCGACTCGTTTTGGTACGCTGGGAAGAAACATCCCGGAGGAAATCAGGTCCATGAACGCCGGACTATCACCCGGGCAAGTGAGACAGGGTCTTCGCCTCTCGCGCGATACTGTCCCGACCTTTGAGCGTTTCCTCACTCGAACGGGACACAATCTCGTCATTATTGAACCTCTGACATACAATAACGCCATCGTCTATGAACGGTATGGTTTCGCGTATATCCAGGGCAAGCGCCGCATGGAATGGATTGACGAGGTATTGCGGCCTGGAGGTCTTCTGTACAATCGACTTGACGGTTCCACTCCGTTTCGGCTCCCGGAGGCGTGGAAGAGTGTTCGAGGACGTTCCTGGGCGATTCATGATGGCGTCCTGGATGAACCGTTTGGAGACATTCGTATGTACAAACAAGTGGGTCATGAGGTAGGACTAAGCACATTCCCAGATGGCCTCTGGTAGAGGCGAAATCCAACGCATGGTTTCAGAAAAAAATTTTCGTTTTCGCAAGTGCAGTGAAACACGTTATACTAGACCAACTTTGTGAATTTTCGACCAGGAAGAACCTACATGGAGCATAAGCCTTCAATCGTGCAACTGCGCTCTGCGCAGCGATGGATTGCCATTGTAGTCGGACTGCTGACTGTATTGGCGATTCCGGCGCGCGCACTCGCGGGTCCTCCCTCGCCTCTGCTGCCAGAATCTCCGAATGCGACGCAGATCTCAGGATTATTCTTCATCGTTCTCGCCATCGCACTCGTTGTCTTCGTTGTTGTGGAGGGACTACTCGTTTTTGCAGTAGTTCGCTACCGCCGCAAGAATGATGATGATCTGCCAGAACAGATCCACGGCAATAACACACTTGAGGCGATGTGGACGATTATTCCGACCGGGATCATGGTCGCTCTTTTCTTTCTAACCCTAAATGCGCTCACTGCGATTCAGACGGAACCAGCCAACCCAATGACAGTAAAGGTCATTGGGCATCAGTGGTTCTGGGAAATTCGCTATGATACGGGCGTAATCACAAACAATGAACTGAGAGTCCCCGTCGGTCGTCCGGTTGAAGTCGAATTGCAATCCATTGACGTGATACACAGTTTCTGGGTACCTCAATTGGGCGGGAAGATGGACGCTATTCCGGGGCACATCAATACGACCTGGTTTACAGCAAATGACGCTGGGACCTATGTCGGGCAATGTGCAGAGTTCTGCGGCCTTCAGCATTATGCCATGCTATTTGACGTCATTG
>JAHEME010000189.1 GCA_024643825.1 Chloroflexota bacterium
CGAGGGGCTGCTGCTGTATGTGACCAGTATCGCGATCCAGTAGGATCGCTTAAGCAGAAATCTCAGCGAGTGGGTCGCTTTCTTCGGCGGGCTGCCGGCGCTGAATGCGCTCACGCAGATCGGCGGGCCACTGATCCACGTCTTCGGCGGGATAGATAGCGATCTCCGGGCCATCCTCGGTGAACAGATCGTGGAGCGAGCAGCCGAGGATCGCCTGAGCCGCCGCCAGCCCGGAACTGGTCGCACCCGCCACGCCGTGACTTACCGTGCTGGCCCCCACCATGTACAGACCGGGGATGGCGGTCTTCACCGGGAAGGCCCACGGGCCAAGCTGGGTGGCTATTTTGTGAGTCCCGTAGAGATTGCCCTTCGTCGCATTCAGATAGTAGCGATTGGTTAGCGGCGTGCCGAGTTCGGCGAAAACAACGTGGGATCGGACGCCGGGGATGATGCGCTCGACCGCATCGAACATCTTGTCGGTGAGGTGCTCTTTGAAATCGGCGTAATCGGAGGGGCGGACGACTCCCTCGCTGGCGTGATCGGATTCCCATTGCTGGAAGGCATCGTAGCTAACGAAGGCGAAGGCTTCCAAGGTGTGGTGGCCGGAGTGCTTCTTCGAAGGGTCTTTGAGCGTGGTCACGGTGAGGAACATGCCCTCGATGGGGTCTGGCCCCAGGTTGTGATCGGTCATGCCCTGCTGGTAGATGGCATCGACATCCGGGCGGTTGTATGACCACATGTTGCCCGAATCCAGCCCGGCAGCAGAGAGATCCATATCGACTGCAAAGAACAGGCTGAGGGCCGAGGTGGAATACGTGGCGGAGTTCAACTTGCGACGCATGCTTCCGGGGAGATGGTCGCGACCTACGAGCTTGCTCAACGTGATTTCGGGATCGGCATTGCTGATCACGACCGGGGCGCGAATCACTTCGCCGTCCGCCAAACGCACCCCAACGGCCCGACCCTCCTCGATCAGAATCTCCTCTACGGATGTGCGCAGACGAAGCTCGCCGCTTTTGCGCTTCAGTGCCCGCACGAAGGCGCGGGGGATGGCGAACGCGCCCCCCCTCGGATAGTAACCGCCATCGAAGTAGTGCTGCATGGTCAGGGCATGGACGACGGGCGAAACCTGCGATGGTGCTACACCATGATCGCCTGTTTGCGCCAGAAGAATCGTTTTGAGGATGGGATCGTTGACGTGAGCATCAACAAACGCCTGTGCGCTGCTGAAATACCAGCGCACCAGATGCGGTGCGCGGAAGGGGAGCGTCAAGAGAGCGAGGGGCGAGCGCATCTGGGCCGCGATTGCTGCCTGCTCGGTGATGCGTTCGATGGTTGCAAAGAGGCGGTCAATGCCGCGCGCCTCTGCGGGGAAGCGCGCCTTGAGGCGATCTTTATAGGTATCCAACCCCTTGGGGATGTCGAAGCGTTCGCCGCTTACAAGGACATGATCGTAGCCGTCGGGGTTGAGTTCGACAAAGGATAGATCGCCGGAGACGCCCAGCCCGCGATAGATGGCATTCAGCAGGCCGCCCGGCTGCACGCCGCCAATGTAGTGAACACCCGGACTGAATCGGTATCCTTGAAGGGTGAACGAGTGACACCACCCACCCGCTACGTAGTGCTGCTCGCAAACCAGCACGCGCTGCCCGGCATTCGCCAGCGCGACTGCCGCCGCCAGCCCCCCTGCTCCTGACCCAATAATAACCACATCCCACGTACTGCTGGACATACCTTACCCCCTCAGATGATTCTCATAGCCTGCCGCTCTTATTGTAGGCGAGAATCCCGGAAGGGTCATCCTCGCCTAGATGCTATTCAGAAGTTCCTTCAGGTCGGTAGACATGCGCTTGATTTCGTCACGGTGACTGAGGGTCATCTTTTCAAGTATGTCAAGTCCGTGTTCGGTGAGGCTGAGGAAGACGAAGCGGCGATCCTTCCCGGTGGAACGCTGGACAAGGTTCTGTGATTCCATGCGATTGACCAGCCCCACGGCGCTGTGATGGCGGATGAGCAACTGCTGCGCCAACTCGCCGATAGAGATGGCTTCCTTCCCCTCTGCACCCATGATGACGAGCATCGCCTGGTGCTGCTGTGGAGTGATCCCGGCGGCCTGGGCTGCTTCTTCTCTTTGATGTAAGAACTTCCTCAGTGCGAAGCGGAAAGCAGCCAGTGCTTCATACTCTTTCTTGCTGAAGGTTTTTGCCATTGGTAGGAACCTCTTCCTTTTACAGGATAAATCTGGAGAAACGAAAGAATATCGTATATATGCGATATTCCTATAGTCTACAGCGATTTCATTCCAATGGGGTAATGCAATTTCGATCTTCGTCCTGCGAGACTCCTCCGGTACAGGAACCTGGCGGTTCCTTGAGGAATCATTGCGACCATGCTGTAGGCGTGCGATCCCAGCGATGAGCGCGCAGCTTCTTAATCAGATCGAGAGAGAGTCTCTGACCATCACTGGTGGCGATATTGCTCTCCACATGGCGCAGTTTACGCATTCCGGGGATCACGGTGCTGACGGTGGGGTGCGAGAGGATGAAGCGCATCGCCATCTCCGGCATGGTCATGCCAGCGGGGATGATGGGACGCAGTGCCTCGGCGTGATCGACGGAGGCATGCAGATTCGCAGGCACGAAGTAGCTGTTGCGCCAATCGCCCTTCGGCCAGGTCGAGTCTTTGGTGAGCGTGTCCGTCAGCGAGCCTTCATCGAAGGGAACGCGAGCGATGATGGCAATGCCGAGTTCATCGGAAAGCGGAAATAGCTCATCTTCCGGGGCCTGATCGAAGATGTTGTAGATCACCTGCACGGCATCGATGTGCCCGGTACGCAGAGTATCGAGGACGTTCTCCGGCTCCCAGCGATTGACGCTGACTCCGAACGAAACCACCTTGCCCTGCTGCTTGAGGTCTTCGACGGCGCGCTGCCACGCCTCATCCTCCGCCCATGCGTCTTCCCAGACGTGGTACTGCATCAGATCGATCTGCTCAATGCCCAGATTCTTCAGGCTGCGATCCGTGTATTCGACGATGTACTCCGGGGGGTAGACCTCGGAGATCGGGATGCCGGGGATGGTCGGCCACTTGCGGTTCTTCGGAGGAATCTTGGTAGCCGTGTACAGCTTCTGATCCGGGTGGGCGCGGACAAGCTGCCCCAGCAGCGACTCGCTGTGACCATTGCCGTAGGCCCACGCGGTATCGAAGAAGTTGCAGCCAAGCTCAACGGCGCGATGCAGCGACCCCATCGACTCGGCATCATCGGATTCGGTCCATCCGCCCATACCCCACATGCCGTAACCGACTTCGCTAACCTGCCAACCAAGACGACCAAAGGGACGGGTTTGCATAAAATTTTCCTCACTCGTGGAATCGGTTCGCGGATCAGACTGGTCACATTCCCATTGATCTCACCCCTCAGGCCACTCCAACAAAATGGACGCGAGCAGCGTGGCACTGATGGGTAGCGAATTCACAAGGATGTGCTCGCGCTCGGAGTGCGCGCCGTCGCCGATTGGCCCCAGACCATCGAGGGTGGGCGTGCCGAGGGCGGCGGTATAGTTGCCATCGGAGCCACCGCCTGACCCGGCCTCGCGCAGGGTCAGGCCCTGCCGCGCGGCGATCTCTTTGGCGGTGTTGAAGGTCTGCATCATGTGCGGGCTGCGCTCCATCGGGGGGCGATCAAAGCCGCCCTCGACCTCGACGCGCGTTCCCGGCATCACCGGGGTAAGGCTGAGGATCAGTTCGGTCATGCGATCCATCTCTTCGTAGGTCATGGCACGGGCATCGATCCATGCCTCGCACACATCGGGGACGGTGTTACGCGCTGTCCCCCCGTTGATCACGCCCACGCTCACCGTGCTGCCCCGTTTGTAGTCGGTCATCTTTTGCAAGGCGATCACCTGATGGGCCATCTCCTCAATCGCATTCACGCCCGATTCATGGGCACCGCCTGCATGCGAGGCGATCCCATACGTCTTCACGACAAAGTTGGCGGTCGATTTGCGCCATGTTTTGAGCGAGCCATCGGGCAGAGCGGGTTCCATGATCATCGCCAGAGCGGAGGTGCGAGCGAGGTCTTGAATCAGATCGCGCGATTCGGCGCTGCCCGTCTCTTCATCCGAGGTCATCAGGGCGATGATCGGGCGTTCGGGGAACTGACCCAGTTCGCGAAGCCCGTGCAAGGCCGTCAGCACGGCGACGATGCTGCCTTTCATGTCATAGGAACCGGGGCCGTGGAGCGTGCCATCGCCCAGCCGGATCGGGTTCTGCTGGATCGCACCGATGGGGTGGACGGTATCCATGTGGCAGACGAACAACAGGGGCTTGCCCGGTTTACCCTCATGCCAGCGCGCCTCGATGATATTCCCCACGTCCGTGCGCGGATGCACGGTCAGATCGCCGCCCAGACGATCCATCTCTTCGGATACGCGCGATCCCATGCGATCTACCGCTGCTTTGTCATGCGTGGGGGATTCGATGGCAATGAGTTCTTTGAGAAGATCGAGCGAGAAATCGAGGTGATTGGTAAACACGGTGCGAAGGTCGGTGGTCATTCTGGCTCCCATGACTGGAAAAGGTTCAACAATCAAGCATCATCCTGCCGCGCTCATCAGTGCAGCAGCAGATCGATGAATTCGCTTGCCGGGTTGAGGGCGGCATCCAGCACGGTGACTGGCTGAACGGCCCCATCCGGCAGAACGGTGTACAGCGTCAGCACCAGATGGTATGGCCCCACTGAGGGTAGATCATCTGGCAGGCGCAGGACCCCGCTGGTGATGATGAAATCACCTTCATGCCAGTAGTCCGTACGCAGAAAGTGATCGTTGACATTGACCCAGCGCAGCCAATTGGCATCGAACACCTGCACGCTGTACGAGTAATCGTCGGGTGATGGCGGGATGCCCCAGATGCGCCAGATCACACTATACGGCACGTTGGCTCCCGGTGCAATTTGCTGCCCAATGCCGCTCGGCTCCACATAGAGGCACTCGACGCCGTTCGCCAGCCGGGTCGTTGATATGTCGGCATCGACAGTGAACGGATCACGAAGACGCACACCATAGTCTCCGCCGTGTGCGTTCACCTGCACAATACCTTCCGGTGAGCGCACTTTCACCATATCACCAGCCACAAGGCGAATGTTCAGATCGCCTAGCAGAGCGTCGAAGGCTGCGGCGTCGCCGTTCTCGTCCGGGTTGTCGCCATCGCTGTTGATCGCGATAGGAACTCGGTGCTGCGCGGCGAGGGATCGGGCTTCGCGGGCGGAGTCCCATAGCAGGCGAGCCGCAGGGCCGTGCCCGCCATTGGTGACGGTGGCGGCGATCAGGCGCATCATGCCTGTGTAGGCAGCGATTTGCCAGATCATGATGCTGGCGAGGCTGATGAGAAGGAGAGTGGAGATCAGGCGGGGTAGGATAGTCCGAGTCGCCCCCTCACCCCCAAGTTTTCGTGGGATGTACGTACGGAGCCAGCCGAGCGTGTCATCCACGAGGATGGCGAGGCATAGATACTGGGTCGGGTAGAGGGCGAGGTAGCGATATTGCTGCGGCGGCAGGCGTGAGGCCGTCCAGATGATCAGCGGGACGAGCATCCAGATCACCAGCAGTGTATAGCGTGCGCGCCCGGTTCGGAAACTATCGGCTTCCGGGGCAGCGCGGGGAGGCAGGATCGCACGAAGAATCACGTAGGCCATGCTGATTTGCATGGCGATCATCAGGATGCGATCCAGCACAGAGAGATTGGGCAATGGGAGAAGGGAGTTATACAGTTCGCGTTGATTGCCAGCGAGGGCCGCGAAGCCCTCCCCGGTGGCGACTTTGACCGCCTGATCGATCTGTGCATCGGGCAGGAAGGGGCGCGGCGCGGCGCTCTCGGCGGGGGGCGCGGGCAGGATGCTCCCGGCAATGACGGCTCGCAACCAGGGAAGCATGAGAATCAAAAGGATAGCAACACCTACTCCGCCAAGAAGAGGCCACAACCATCGTGCGCGGCCTGATGCCCGGTGAAACGCATCGCGGACGGCCCGCCAGTGGAGGATCAGCGCAAGCAGCACAATCCCGACAAAGACGCTGTTGCCAAGATAAATCCCCGGCAGCAGCACGCCGATCAGCGCTGCGCCTGCCAGCCCACCCCAGCGACGTTCCACAATCAGGACGTAGAGGGAGAACATCAGCAGCAGGGTCAGCAGCGGGATATCCTGCGGCCACAGCTTGCGGCTGTAGAAGATGGCCCA
>JAHEME010000190.1 GCA_024643825.1 Chloroflexota bacterium
TGTAGACGGCAACATTGCTTACCTCCTGAAAGAATACCAGTTAGCAGGTAACGGCTCGGCGGTCAACCGCCGGATGCTGCGAGATCTGTTGCAGATAGCAAAGCAGCATCATATGGTCTGGCGCAGCGAACCCTTACCCCACGCTGATCTGCGGAATCACTTCGCTGGCCAGCCGGGCAACGATATCGTCCGGGTAAGGGTAGCGTAGGTTCATAATCAGAATGGTCGCCCCGGCATCGGCATAACCCTGGAGAAGGGCTGCTGTACCTTTAAGGTCATCGTAGTCCACGCGCATCTGAACGGAAAGCGGCAGACTATCCGGATCGCGGCCTACATCCGAACAGTGGCGATGGAGTACTTCCGCTTTCTGAATAAACTCCTCGACCGAGCGACCCTGATAATTCCAGAAGTCGGCGTGCTCGGCGACGATGCGCAGCGTAAGCTGCTCTCCGCTGCCGCCGATCACAAGGGGCGGGTGCGGCTGCTGAATAGGCTTGGGTGCGAGGCGTGCTTCCTGAAGCTGGTAGTAGCGACCTTCGAAGCTCGTCACAGACTCAGTCAATAGCTTCTTGATGACCTGACATGCTTCCCCCAGACGGCGAATCCGCTCACCGGGAGCATAGAGAGGAATGCCCATGCTCTGGTGTTCATACTCGTTCCAGCCTGCTCCCAGGCCGATATTGAGACGCCCGTTGGACATCACGTCAATAGTGGCTGCCATATGAGCCAGCACAGCCGGATGCCGATAGGTGTTGCCAGTGACCATCAGGCCGACGCGAATGCGTTCAGTTCTGGCGGCCAGATTCGATAGCAGCGTCCAGCCCTCGTAGCATGGGCCGTCCACGTCTCCATGAATAGGGTTCATGTGGTCAAACAGCCAGGCGTGCTCGAAGACGGGATTGGCGTCAGCCGCCTGCCAGACTTTGAGCATGGCGGGATAGGTCGTGTTGTGTGGGGCTGTTTTGATTCCAAAGCTCAGTTCACTCATCGATATGGCCTCCATTCACCTCAATCAATATGGCGTCCAATTCGCTATCTCAGCAGTATTGTTTGCCTGTCATAATTCAGGGGTGTCATCCGGCATAGACCCATCATCCGGTACAGGTATGCCCAGCAGAGTTCGCACATCGGTGGTGCAGTTGAGCATCTGCGGAGGGAAGATGACGGTGATGGCGTTGGTCGGGCATTTGTCGGCGCAGATGCCACAATACCAGCATTCATCTGGATACTTTACCACTGGGAGTTGATCGGGCGTGATGCGATAGATGATGTCGCCCGGACAGAAGTAGTCGCATATGGTGCAGCCCTGCGTGCAAGCATCTTCGTTGATCACAATCGGCATGGTCACGGTTTAATTCCTCCGAGGGCAGGGCTGAACATGATGGTATCTCAACTTTCAGTGAGTGTAGAGGGTCTGCTTATGGGTTCAGGCGGAGAGGATGAGAGGCCAGTCGGACGTGACGTAACCTGCAACTCATCTTCGACCATCTCAACCATGAACATTCGAAGCCCCGTCTGATCATCCGTCTGGGGAAAATCAACTCGGACGTGGGCTGCCCCCCCTCGCGATTCACGCCGCTCAAGAGCGGTGGTAGCTAACGTCTCAGCCATCATACGGATGTTGCGCGCCTCGTAGACCCGCATCAGGCCATGATGGTCACCAGCCTCCAGATCAGACTCGCGATTGTGCAGGGCCTTAAGTCGCTGGATGGCCTCCTTCATGCGACGTTCTTCGCGGCGGTAGCCGATATAATCAGTTACAATCGACCGCACCTCATCCTCAAAAGCGTGGAAGCTGAGACCGCCTTTCATTGCCAGTGGGCGAATGACATCCTTTACTATGTGCGCAGTTTGCTCTTTGTCCAGATGTGTAGGTGGGGGTTGAGCCACAGCGTATCGCCCGGCGCTCTGACCCGCGAGATAGCCCATGACGGATGCGCCTGCGATCCCCGCACTCATGGATGAACAATCCCCTGCGGCAAAAATGCCGGGAATCGAACTGGTTCCTTCAGGGTCAATGTGAATGCCGCTCCCCCGGAAATAAACACCGCCGCGTCGCACCGATAACTCGGTGAAGCTGATCTCGAACGGTTCACGGGTTAGATCGATGTGCTTTTGTTTGAAGAAGGTTGGCATGGCAGGCCGATCTACCCCCAGGGTATTGACCAGGCGATCAATGTCACCCGGTGGCAGGTGTCGGCAGTCGAAATAGATCGGGCCGCGTCCTTCGAGAATCTCAGTCGCTACACCGTGCGTGAGGTCAGTTCGCCGGGCACGCTCGCCATTTGGATGGTAGCGAAACATGAATCGCTCACCCAGAGAATTGATGACATAGGCTCCACCGCCAACAAAGGCATTCATGCCCTGGCTGGAGTATCCTTTGGGGCTGAGGGTGCTTTCGGTGAATTCCATATTCGCGAGGCGCGCCCCGGCTCGCAGCGCCATCGCCTGTCCATCGCCAGTGTTATAGGGAAGATGCCAGCTATCAAAAGGAATGCCGGAGGCGTTTCGTGACAGGCGATTCACATCTCCTGTGGCGAGGATCACGGCGCGTGCGAGGATAAGATAGACTTCACCCGTTCTGATGTTGAAAGCGACTGCGCCCCTGGGCCGCCCTTCTTCCATCAGAACATCTTTCACCATGGTGCGCTCCAGGATGCGGGCACCAGCCTGTCGTGCGGCTCGTCCAATGATGTGCTTGAAGTTGCTTCCATCAAAGTTGATGGTGTATTCACCGGGAAGACCAAACACGCGATGCCGGTAATAAGGTGCATCGGGCGCTTCTGGATCGTGGAAATCCACTCCCATTTTCTCCAGCATATGTACCATCTCAGGCAGCCCCCGCACCAGTTTCTCAGCCACATCCAGATCGGTCACCCCTTCGGTCAGAGAGGGGATGTAGTTCAGGAGAAAATCTGGCGTATCCCATTCCTGTCCATTGTGGAGGATAGCGAAGAAGTGATCCACTCCGCCGCCCACGCTCCCACTGCGCTCAATGCGTCCACCTTTATCACACACGACTACACGAGCACCTGACTTAGCCGCGCCGACAACAGCCAGACACCCGGCGACACCGCCACCAATCACCAGAACATCGGCTTCAATCATGTGAACAGGGCTATCGGATGGTTGCAGTGGATCTGTGAATTTCGACATAGAGTGGAGCTCCAGAAAGAAGGTACAAAAGCGACCGATACTTAGTATAGAATTGTCTCAGCGTCAATCGACTTAATCAATAATCTGGCCGGGCAGCACCGCCCCAATCTCTCAATGGATGCTCTGGAAGAAGCCCATCGGATACTTCTGCATGGATACCGCACCCGCGGCAGTGATCTCCAGAAGGTTGCCCACCTGGAGCCCCGCGCCGGTCTTCGGATCATAGACGTTGGGTTGCACTACAACGACCATGTGTTCCTCAAAGATAAAGTCCTCTGGCTGGGGCTGATTGGCTGTCGCACGTGTTCGCAGCACGGGCGCCAGATAGCCCAGACCGTAGCCATGCAGCAAGTCATCGCACACACTGAGATTGGCCTGCTCGATCATCTGTGCCGCATCTAATACCTGTCTGGTGGTTGCGCCCGGCTTTAGCACGGAAGCGATCTGCTCATAGGTCTCAAGCGCAATCTCGTAAATGCGCTGATAGGCAGCAGTGGGCGGCTGCCCGATGGCAATCGAACGGTGAATCTGCCCCGCATAGCCTCCAACCCCGGCGCTGAGTTCCGAAATGACCACATCCCCGACAGCCAGCCGCCGCGCGGTCTGTGTCTGGGCGGGCACATACGATTGAGGAGATTGCATGGGCGTCGAACTGAGAAAGTGAATGCCGTGATCCCCCCCCGCAGCGGTGTAGGCAGCCTCGATGGCAGCTACCAACTCGAATTCACTCACGCCGGGGGCTGCTGTCTCGATCAGGGCCTGCATCGCGAGGTCGGTGAAGGCGGCTCCCTGCCGCAGCCATTCGAGTTCCTCATTACTTTTGACCAACCGCAGACCATTGTAACCCTTCCCCGCCGGGATAAACTCGATCTCCGGGAAGCGTGCTTGCAAAGCATTGAAATCATTGAAGGGAATGCGCCCCACGATCCCAACGCGCCCCTGCCCAATATCGTTTGCAGCCAGCACATCGGCGGCTGCGGCTGCTGAATCAGCGCCTCCTGCCCAGCGCGTATCTTCAATGACAGACACTCGCTGCGCATCAGGAACGTGATTGAACAGGTTTGTGAGCAGCGTCGGTTCCCCCTCATGGGGCCAGATTAGATAGGTATCGTGGCGCGGTGCGAAGTTGGACAGCCAGGTGATTCCCTGTCCGCCGTAGCGATTGCCATACAGGATCAGAGCGGCGAGGTCTTCCCTGTCCATCCACTGGCGAAGCAGTTGATAACGCCGCCGATACTCGTCAGCAGAGAAGCGCAGGACATCGGGATTAGAAATCATGGCTTAGCCTCATCTCAAACGCGACCAGGTTCTCGTATAATAAGAAACAATATTAGGATGCAACGGCGATCTCATCAACCGGGAAAGGTGTCAGATCGTGTTTGCCATCAGCGGTGATGGCATAGCTGCGCCCCATGACCATTCCATAGATGCCCTGGGCGTCTATCGGTGTGATGGCAATTGCATAGACTCCTCCAGGATGAATCACTTCTTCTCCCTGCCCGGCGCTGATCTTGTTGACCCTGATACGTGGCAAGGAGGTGACCATATCCATTCCGTCAACCATCCCAGGGCGAGACTGCGCCCCGTGCTTTCGAAAGTGCTGACCAGCCTGCTGCACATCGCTGAGTGTCCGGCCTGGCTGCAATCGATCATGGAGGGCACGAAAACCACCCAGGACGACCTTCTCATAGAAAGTACGATAGGCCTCCGTCGGTGGGCCGACAGAAATGGGATGAGCGAACTTCGCGCCGTAGCCCTTGTAGGTGGCAATGATCTCGTTGATGATGATATCCCCTTCCTTCAGAACGCGGTGAGATGGAAAGGGATTGGCGAAGACCAGCCGGGGATCATGCATGGAGGTTGAACCGACCATCATTAACGGTGCTCGCCCGCCACCGTTCAAGATGGCGTACGTGCCTGCCGCTGCAAGCTGGTACTCCAATGCGCCGGGGCGGGCCGCTGCGATGATCGCCTTGATGGCCGCGACCGCCAGTTCCCCGGCCTTCGCTGCGGCTGCGATCTCTTCGTCACTCTTGATCGCTGCCAGATCGTGGAGCAGATCGGGTAGAAACTCGAAGGTCGCCCCAGGAAGACGCTTCTCCAGTTCCCGGAAACACATCAGCCCCATGTATTCTACGCCGTTGCGGTCGGCAGCAGTGATACCGATGCAACCTGTCTGCAATCCTAATTCTTCCAGACGATCAGCGATCACCTTTCCGTACTGTCCGCGTTCGGAATCGCGCACATCTTTGATGCCGACCATCTGGCGAACGGCCTCGATGTGGCATCCGGCGTGTGCATAGATCAACGTTGGCTCACCGTTCCTGGGTAGGACAACATACTGGCACATCGCCCGGTCATCGAGCAGCCCGGTTGCCCAGGTTACAAAACGACCAACACTGTAGATGTTGGGGCTTCCGGTCAGGATGAGGGCATCTAACCCATCACGCTCCATGATCTGGCGCGCAAGGGTGTGCCGCCTTTCGTACTCAGCATCAGAGAATTTGTCATAGACCGTATCGGTATACCAGGGGGAGTTGTAGATGGCGGAGAAATTTCCTGGCTTGTCGAGATCGTATCGAACTTCGTTCCAGTCATTCGCCATTAATGGTCCCCTTTCCAAAGTGAACGCCGACGTTCTGGGTTCGAATGCGGTAACTATAGGTACGTGGGAATACGATTTCAGGCGAAGAGCAGGAGCGGATTACGATCCGCTCCTGCCAATCCTGAACTACTTACCAGTTAACTGGATGGCTCCATCGCCGCCGAATGACACTTCGTACTAGCCGCCAGCGACTGCGATCTCCTCCATCGGGTAAGGAACAATGTTGCGATGCCCATCTTCTGTGATGACATACGTGCGCGAGAAGAAGACGCCCATGGTTCCGTCAGCATTGACGGGTGTGATCTCGATAGCGTATGTGTTGCCTGGACGGATGACTTCGTCACCGGGCAAAGCCTTGATGTTGTCGGTGCTGACGAACGGAGGTGCGGTGATCAAATCCAGGCCATGAACCATGATCGGCCTCGACTGCCCGCCTCTGGCGCGAAAGTGACCGCCCGCCTTCCGCACATTTT
>JAHEME010000191.1:0-2794 GCA_024643825.1 Chloroflexota bacterium
CCGGTGTCATCCGATGACTCCTTCCGGGGATTCCAGTTCTTCGATTACAAGGGTGGGAACTTCTAGGGGGAGTTCCGCAGGGAGCACCCGCCGCACTAGCAGCCAGATCAAGCCACCGATGGGAAGGGCGATCAGTGCCGCCATGAAGGGGCGGTCATGCGCCGGGGATGATACGTAGAGCGCGCCGCTGATGGGTGCGGCAATCGCGGTTCCGGTGGCGATCATCGTATCCATAATGCCGAATGCAAGCCCCCGGTTGCGAGGGGGCACAATCGAAGCGACGCCAGCGGCGGAGATCGTGTGGCCTGTCCATACTGCACCCATCGCAAAGAAGGAACCGATGAGGATGACCATCGAATGCCCACGCCAGACGCCGAGCAGCCCCACCCACATGAAGGCGAGGACAATCAGGTAGCTCCAGCGGCGGCTCATCCGCCCGGCGATCAGGTTGGTGGCGACGTTCCCCAGCGCGTTGATTGAGAATAGCAAACCAATCACGCCGAAAGTGAGAAGACGCACGTCTTCCAGATAGTTAGGAGCCAGCAGATCGCCCAGGCGTAGCGCGAAGGCTCCGACCCCGAAGTAGAGGGCGAGAATCCAGAAAGTACGATGCTGTAAGAGATCGCGGGGGCGTTCATGCGGTTCGGAGATCACCGGGGGGATATGCCGCGCGAACAGGATCACGCCTACCGAGACGACGAACAAAGCACAGGCGATCCCCAGACAGGCGCGAATGCCCCAGTGATCGGCAACCCAGCCGCCGATCACTGGAGAGAGAATCAACCCGGCAGGGTAGGTAGCAAACACAGCCGTCAGGACGCGCTGATCGATCCCAGGAATCGAAGAATCAGGGATGCTCATCAGCACAAAGACGCTGATCGAGGGTACGGCGATATAGGAGAAGGCATAGATCACCATGCCGGGAACCGCCCACTGCCATACCGGAGCGGGGATCATCAGCAGCGCACCGAGTAGGCCCAACCCCCAGGCAAAAACGGCGACGCGAAATGCGCCGATGCGATCCGCGATATAGCCCGCAGGGATCAGCAGGAGGGCGTGGGCCACACTTTCGATAGCAAGGGCGAATCCGACCTGCTCCGGGGTGGCCCCTAACTGCACCAGATACAACTGCCGCAGGTTAATCCACAGCCCTTCGCCTAATGCCCACACGAAGAGGGAGATCATCAGGAGGAGGTTGTTGCGACCCATTGGCGCGACGAAGCGGCGGATCACTGGCTGAACTCCGCTACGAAATCGGCGGTGGCCTTGAATACGGTCTCGCGCTCAATGTCTTCGGTGATGCCGTGGAAGCTGTTTTCCAGAATCAGGGTACGTTTATCGTCATTAGCGCACAGCGCAAGGTTACGATGCAGGTCTTTCATGCCGACGACATCATCCTGGCTGGACATAATAAAGAGAACGGGCGTGGTGATCGTGGGTAGCGCCTTGCGCATGGCGACCAGCGCGCCGTTTAGCTCCAATATCGATGTAAGTGGATAGCGCGGATAACTCAGATGGCCGCGCTCTGGTTCGCCGCGCCGCTGCTGCTCCTCGATCACATGCTGGCGGAACTGCAGCGCGGTTTCCGCATATTGCGATTTATCGCGGAAACGCCAGAACCACTGCACCAGCGGAATCAGGGGCAGGCGCGGATCAGCGATGCGATGCGGGGTAGAGAGTGCGATCACCCCCGCGACAGGTTGCTGTGACGCCAGAATCAACGCGAGCGATCCCCCCAGCGAAAGACCAATCGCAAAGATACGATCACAGGTTCCACGTAGCATCTCAAATCCGGCCAGTACATCGGCGGCCCATTCCTGCCAGCGAACGCCTATCATCGCTTCGGGTGTTGTGCCATGCCCGGCTAGACGGGGGGCGTAGACGGTGTACCCCTGCTGGTGGAGATATTGCCCCATCCAGCGGAGTGCTGACGGATTGCCCGTGAAGCCATGAATCAGCAGACAACCCGTGCGGTTTCCGGGAAGGTAGAAGGGGGCTGATCCCTCAATCAAGGTCACTGAGTCCACGCCGGGCAGTGTACCACGAAGCAAGCTCCGATGCCCAACGAAAATGAGAGAATTGGTGCGGCTCCAATCGGCGAAGGGTACTCGCAGGGTTCGCCGTCGGGTGATCGTAGAGTATAGGTTGACTCGATTATGTATCCTGAAGCGTTGTAGTCTATACTGACCAGTAAGGAAGCCGATTTGCGCTAGAACAATTGTTCCTATACACTGCTGTCATGCACATCTGGCTGCCAGGGAGGATGATAGGTGGCTAAGACATACATCGAAGACGATGCAGGTGATCTGCGGCAGATATTTGAAGAGGATGTACTGACGTGGCCTCATGTGACATCCCGGCGGATGTTCGGCTGCCCGGCATACATTGCCAATGGCGCACTGTTTGCGCTGCTGGTGACTCGTGGCATTGTGCTCACGCACCTGAGCGAAGTAGAACGAGAAGCTCTGAGCTGCATTGCGGTAGTTCAGCCGTTTCAGGCTGGTAGCAAGACCGTTCACCGCTGGGCGCAGGTCGACATTGACTCTATTGATGAGGTTGATACAGTCCTGCCCTACGTTCATATTAGCTACCAGTCTGCCCTCGCAGAGGCCACGGAATAAGGGTATCCCCCATGCTACACGGAACCTCCCTTCCGTTCATGCTCATCATTGATAGCGCTCGCTGCTGTCAATGTCGGCGCTGCCTGGCAGGAACTGTGTGCCGGGGTAGCGCAATTCGCATCATTGACCCGGAGGATGGGCCTTTCGTGGATATGGCCCGCTGCCGGGGATGT